>JAAOIK010000036.1 GCA_015163855.1 Pseudobdellovibrionaceae bacterium | reverse complement strand
ATCTAATCTATTGTAACTGAGTCTTTACTTTTAACGCAGACAAACCTATTATGGTTGGGCTATTGTTTTTGCTTTGCACCCGTAGCTCAACTGGATAGAGTATCAGATTTCGGCTCTGAGGGTTAGAGGTTCGAGTCCTCTCGGGTGCACCATCTTTTTCTTTTCTAAAAAACTTAAAAATTCTTAATTTTTAAATAATCTCAAGTACTTGCAAGAATCCGCATAGCTAGACTTAAGGCTGTTTTTATACTACACTAGTTCTTCTACTCTAAATAAAACAAAGGACTTTTTATGCATCATAACTCTGCTATAACAAATACTTTTTATAAATTTTTGATGCTTAGCCTACTTAGTATTTTTACTCTAAATTCCAATATCAGCTTAGCCTCTGTTAATAACTGTAACTCTAAAAACTTTTTATATGAGGTTGCAGGGGGAGAAAAAAACACAAAAGAAAACCCTTCGGCCAAACAGCTTAGTAGTGTTAAAAAAAACTTAATTAAAGTTTGTAATTTTTTTAAACCTGCAAAACTACAAATACCCAAAAAATTAAGCATATTAGTGGTTAAAAAAGCTAACACTGCCTTCTTCCATGGGCTATTTAATATACTTTATATCCCTATTCAATTTTCACTTAAAAAAGGCACTGCTAAACACCCTGTTCACTCCCTGCCTATCGCTGTTCATGAGCTAGGTCATGCTTACTTTAATAGCAATATCTATAGCCTAACAGAAAATAAAACTTATCTATCTATACAAAGTGAGTGGAAATATTTAAGCCCTAATGCCGCTACAATGGAAAGACAACAAAGGCTAGATTACTCTGCACCTTTTTCTGGCTTAACAGAGCTTTTTGCAGACTGCTTTTCTGCCATTTACTTTAAAAGCCCAAAAGTCATTACAGATGGCTTATTTTTTACTGCTATTAAACAAACCCATAAAACAGCAAAAAGAAGAAGTTTTTTAAATAGAAATTTTCAACACTTAGTAGGGAAAAAAGTTAAAAATACAGACTCTCATCATCAATTTGATAAAGCTCGTTATCACTTATGGAAATACTACTTATCTAATGCTAAATATAAAAATAAGCAAAAAGTAACAAAAACTTTATTACAAGTATTTAATAACTTTTTACACCAAAAACAAAGTGAAATTAACTTTAAAGAAACAGATATGCTTATTGCCAATGATTTACTAATTGCATTTATTGATAAACATTTTAAAAACCTTTACAAATAATTTTCTTTTTCTACAACTAATAAAAAAAGAAAATTATAGAAGACAAGCTCTTATTTTTGTGGCTTATAGTAATTTATGATTTATAAAATAACTAGCTCGAAAAATGACCATTTTAAACGCTTTAAAAGTTTATTTACTGCTAAAGGTATAAAAAAAAGTAATTCTTTTTTTTTAATGGGTCAAAAATTAATAGAAGATGCATTATTAAATAACTTTTATCCTTTTTCAGAAGTCATTATTCCCGACAACTACCCTGACGAAAAACTAGAGGCATTAAACTTAAACTACTTAAGCTCTAAATATTTAGACGACTTAAACCCTTACCAAAGAAGCAAAGCCAAAAATGAAAAGCTACAACTAAAAGACTTGCACGGTTTTGTTTTACAAAAAGAGCTATTTGCCCAGCTAGATATTATGAACACCAAAGCCCCCTTGCTTGTGGGCCACTGCCCTAAAATAAAACCCATTAACATAAATGAAGAAGCACAAGGCTTAGAAGTTTTATGCGCTTTAGGAGAACCACACAATTTGGGTTCTTTATTTAGAAGCTGCGAAGCTTTTGGTATTAAAAAAGTAATTTTGCTTAAAGAAAGCTGTAGCCCCTTTTTACCAAAAGTTATTAAATCATCTAACGGAGCAGCCCTTCGACTACAATTAGAGCAAGGCCCTTCGATTACGCAATTAGAAACCTACACCCATGTTAACAAAAGCCCCTTTGTGGCCTTAGACTTAAAAGGACAAAATTTAGCAACCTACACTTGGAATAAAAACACGCGTTTATTAGTGGGACAAGAAGGCCCTGGTTTACCCCGTAACATTGCCGTCGAAAAAGTAACCATTCCCATGAGCCCAAAATTGGATTCTTTAAACTCCACAGTGGCCTTAAGTATTGCACTATACGATTATACAGCTAAATTATAAAAAATATTTCTCTGCACTTTGCACACTTTTCCACAAATACTGTGCTTGCAAATCTACAAAATTATTTTTTGTAAATAAACATTCTTTTACTTTGTGAGACTTTCGATATTGAAAAATATAACTTAAACTAATAGCAGCTGCCACAGAAATATTAAAGCTTTGCGAAAAACCCTGCATAGGTATTTTAAAATTTAAATCCACCGCCTCTTCCATTTCTGCACTTAAACCTTTGTGTTCGTTACCCATTACAATAATATGAGGCACAGAAAAATCGACCTCCTCTATAGGTTTGGCAGCTTTTAAAGATGTTCCATAAATTTTATAAGAGGCGTTTTTTATTGTATCTATGCTTGTTTGCAAACTATTAAACTTAGTAATATCTAGCCACTTATCTGCACCTTGCGACACTCTGTTAGCGGTTTTTTTATTTTTTTTATTATAATCTAAAATATAAAAGGGCATAAAACCAAAAGCTTCGGCACTTCTCATTACTGCATTGATGTTTCCTTGATCATAAATATCCTCCATCAACACACCCACATCAAAACTGCGACTGGCCACCACTTTTTGAATTTTAAGCCACCTTTCTTCTGTGGCAATAGTGCTTAATTTTTTTACCACTTCGTTAGAAGATAAATGAGAGGGAATAATTTGGCTAAAAAAAGAACTATTATGTAATATTTTTTTTGAAGACATTTTTATAAGCTCTACAGCGTGGTAAATGCTTGCAAAGCTTCTTTTTGAAATTCTGGTAACGCAAAAGCGGCTGTATGTAATTGCGCATTATAGTACTTAAATTTTAAATCACTATTTTCTACTTTAGAAGACTGAAAATCTTTAATGGGGTGTAAAGTTTTTGAACCTAAAATAAAAGACCAAGCCCCTCCTGGATAATAAGTGGAGTTGGCGTAATTATACACTCCTGTTATTGGAAAAAATGTACTAATAATTTGGCATAATTTTTTTTGCATATCAAAATAATAAAAAGGCGACTCCCCTTGAGCTACAACAATGCCGTTGTCAGACAAACACGAATAAACATTTTTATAAAAATCATCATCAAACAAAGGGCTTGCCGCACCCACGGGGTCGGTAGAATCTACTAATATAACATCGTACTTTTGTTTACAATTTTTAATAAAATTAATTCCATCTTCTATATACAAATGCAATTTGTCATTTTCAAAAACTTGCGCTGTTTGAGACAAATGTTTTTTGCAAGCCTCTACTACAGCAGCATCAATTTCTACCATGTCACACAATTCTACACTAGAGTGTCTTAAAACTTCGCGAGCAGTACCACCATCACCTCCCCCAATAACTAATACTTTTTTAGGATTAGGATGTAAAAATAAAGGCACATGGGCAATCATGTCGTGATAAACAAACTCATCGTGAGTAGAAACCATGGCTACATTATTATTAAATAACATGGTTCCATAATAAGTGCCTTCTACAATTTCTACTTTTTGAAAGTTAGATTGCTTACAATATAATTGTTTTTTGTACGCGTACTGCAAAGATAACTGTTCATTTACTTTTTCTGTAACTATATTTTTAGACATTGGGCTTCCTTTTGTTCACTATGATTACTAATATACGAAGTAAACACCGCTTTATAGGCTTTACTTATATTTTTACTAAAAGTGTTTCGAGACACATACGATTGTTCTTGTAAATTAATTATGGGCTTTTGTACATTTTGAGGAAGGTACGATATACAATCCAAACTCCGTGGCTTAAATATATTTACAAAGTGTTTAACTAGCTTAGCTTCATCGGCCAAGGCCATGTTGGTTTCAAAACTTACATAAGATACAGGCTTTTGAGGGGTAATGTGAAGGGTGTAATAAAAATCGTCTTTAATAGCATTAATAGAGTAACCCGATGGAGAAAAAATATAATCATTAATTAGATAGTCTGAAAAAAAAGAAGGCAAATTTAATAATTTTTGAATATCTTTTTTATTTTTACAAGTGCTAAAAAATTTCATAGTTTTTAAAGACAGGCCACTAATTAAAATCTGCGTAGTTTGATCGGTGCTAGAAGAAGTGTAATTTTTATTTAAATAATACATTAACATATGATGCTCATCTAGCTCGCCCAATAAAAAAGCCTCGCCATTATCGTATTTATTTAAAGTAGCAACATCTTCTTTAAAAGAGGTTTTTTGTTCTAAAGGTAGATATTCATTTTTTCTTTCGTAAATTAAAAATTCGATGTTTTTTTTATCTATGTTTTTTAAAATGTATTCTATAGAGCTAATTAACTTAGATTGCCCACAGGTAATAATCAAAATACGGTGATCCCACACAAATAAACTAGATTCGGAAAGCAGGTAAGCCTCTATATTTTTGTTACTAATAGACGATAGTATTTTAATATTAGCTAAATTTAAAATATCCTTCCACAAAGGTTGTAGTTTTTTTTTAATATTAACTTCTTTAGAAAATATTATTTCTACTTTTTTTTCTGTACCTTCAAAAAGCATGGTAAAACCTTTATAAGCTACGCGCTAAATCTTTAGTAATGTTTTTTTGATGAGCTTCGATGGTGCCTCCGCCAATTTCTAATAATTTAGCATCGCGATACAAGCGTTCTACATGGTATTCGGAAACATAACCGTAACCCCCTAAAACTTGAATGGCACGATCGGCTACTTTTTTTGCCATCGTTGAGGTTACCAATTTTACTCCGTCTGAATGTAACCTTTGCCCCTGACTATTAAAATCTAATTGTCTAGCCACATTGTAAACATAACTACGGCAAGCCCAATACTCTGCAAAACTATCTGCAATGTATTTTTGAATTTGACCAAAATGAGAAAGTGACTTTCCAAAAGCTTCTCTTTCTTTTGCATACCGATTCATAATATCTAAACAGCGTTTAGCAATACCCAAGCTCATAGCTGCTAAAGTTAATCGCTCTAATTCTAAATTTCGCATCATATGAATAATTGAAGAACCCTCGGTGCCCATTAAAGTATCTAACGGAGCCACACATTGATCCAAAACTAACTCGGCCGTATTAGAGGCGCGCATTCCCATTTTATCTTGAATTTTTTGTCCCACAGAAAAACCTTTACACTGAGGGTTTAAAATAAAAGTGGATAACTGCGCTTTATTGTCTTTACTTTCTGTTTGTGAATACAAAAGCACTACATCGGCTAAAGTTCCTTTTTCATCAATAGTTCCATTGGTAATCCACATTTTTCGACCATTTATAATATAGTGATCGCCTTTATTTTTTGCCTGTGTTTTTAAACCTAAAATATCTGTACCAACATGAGGCTCTGACATGGCCATAGCACCCACCCACTCCCCAGAACAAAGCTTAGGTAAATAGATTTTTTTTTGTTCATTAGAGGCATTTTTATAAATATTATGAACACACAACATACTATGAGCTAAGTAAGCTAAACAAAACCCGGGGTCAGAGTAAGATAACTCTTCGTGAGCAATAACCGCAGATACTGCGTCCATATTAGAACCGCCAAATTCTTCAGAAACAGTTAAGCCTAGTAAACCTAAATCGCCTAAAGAGCGAAATAAAGGTAAATTAAATTCTTCTTTTTTATCAAACGCTGCTGCTTGAGGCTCTACCTTTTCTTTAACAAACTGTTGAAGCATTTTGCGCAATAACTTATGTTCTTCTGTGGGTTGAAATAAATCGATTTTAGTAAAGCTCATGCTGTGCCTTTTTTTATTTTTCTTCTTTCATTTCTTCTTCTACTAAACAAACACCATCGACTGCAGAGTTTTCTATAAATTGCGATTCTACATTTCCTGTATCCACCGTAACATCGCCAAAACATTTTAACTGACAAGATAAGCGTTTTTGATCTAAAAAAAATCCACTACCAACAACACTTTGCTCTTTTTGGGTAGGAGGTAACAAATTTTCTTCCCCCTCAACCACATGCACTACACAAGCTCCACAAGAGGCTCTTCCATTACATACACTTCTAATACCAATATTATTTTTATGAGCTAATTCCATAATCGTTTGCTCTTCGCTGATGGAAATTTCTACATTTTGTGGCAAAAATTTAACTTTCATTATAAAACCTTTTCTTTAACTATTTTAATTAATCCACTTTAATGGATAAAAATTTTCTTTTTCCTATTTTTAAAACAAAATTTTTACCATTAATTAAATCTATTTGCATTTTTTCATCTTCTATTTTTATCGTATTTTTTTCGAAAATAAAGGACACCCCTCCCCCTTTAATTAATCGACGCACTTCTGATTTAGAATCTACTAAATTAGTAGAGGCAATAAAATCTACCACGGATAAATGAGTTGCACTTTTATACACCTTTTGTTCAATATCCTTAGGCAATAGCTTTTTTGCAAAAATTTTATCAAACTCTACTCTAGCTTTTTCTGCTTCTGCTTTAGAGTAAAAACAGGATACAAAAAATGTAGCTAAATTTAACTTAACTGTTTTGGGATGTTGTTTTCCACTATCCATATCTTGCTTTAACTGTTTTAGCTCTTCGACACTTAAATCGCTAAGTAATTCGTAATAACGAAGCATTAACTTGTCTGAAAGCTTCATTGTTTTTCCAAAAATATCTATAGCCTTATCCTCTAAAGCAATATAGTTATCATAACTTTTAGACATTTTTTTAACTCCATCTAAACCTTCTAATAAAGGAAGAGTTATTACCACTTGAGGTTCTTGCTTAAAAACTTTTTGTAAATGTCTTCCCATTAATAAATTAAATATTTGGTCGGTTCCACCCAATTCTACATCGGCTTTAATAGCCACCGAGTCATAACCTTGAACCAAAGGATACATAAATTCGTGTAAGCTAATAGATTTATTAGCACTAAATCGTTTTTGAAAATCATCTCGTTCTAACATTCGCGCCACAGTGTACTGACTTTGCAAATGTAAAATGTCTTGAAAGGAAAGCTTAGACAACCACTGTGAATTGTATTTTAAATCGGTTTTGCTTTTGTCTAAAATTTTAAAGGCTTGGTCGGCATAGGTTTTTGCATTATTTTTAATGTCGTTAGCTGTTAAAATGGGTCGCGTTTCATCTCTTCCCGAAGGGTCACCAATTAAACTGGTAAAATCGCCCACTAAAAATATTACTTTATGGCCAAAGTTTTGAAATTGTTTTAGCTTATTTAATAAAACAGCATGGCCTAAATGCAAATCGGGACGAGAGGGGTCAAAACCTGCTTTAATAATTAAAGGTTTTTTTTCTTCATAACTTTTTACTAATTTTTTTAACAAGTTATCTTTCGAAATAACTTGTTCCACACCCTTTAATAATTCTTTTAATTGAGCTTCTGGTTTTAACAAAACTTCTCCTTACTGAGCGTAACCAATAACTCTAATTTCTCGAAGAACATTAACGGTTACCTGACCATAAGAAGACATTTCTCTTTCTATTTTTTTAGAAATATCAGAACTTAACATTTGTGCTTGCTTATCGGTAACCTGACCACCGTCTACAATAACTCTTACCTCTTTACCCACTTGCAAGGCGTAAGTTTTTAATACTCCCGCAAAACTATTACCAATAGACTCTAAATCTTCTAAACGCGAAATGTAACCAGCAACAGAAGCGTTTCGCGCCCCCGGTCTAGCTTGAGATAATTTGTTGGCCGCTTGTACAATGTTACCCATTAAAGTACCACTGTTTTCTTTTTCATGATTGGCAATAGCCTCGCAAATATGCACTTTTTCATTATACTTTTTAGCAAGCTTTGCCCCCACTTCGGCATGATTTCCCTCTATGGTGTAATCCGCAGCTAAACCAATATCATGAAGTAAGCCTGCTCGTTTTGCAGACTTTACACTCACTCCCAATTCTTCTGCTAATAAACCGGCAATATAAGAAACCTCAATACTATGCTCGTATAAATTTTGTGAACCTCGGGTTCTAAATTTTAAATGTCCTATTAATTGACTTAGCTCGTGGTGAAGCCCATACACTCCCACTTCAAAACAGGCTTTTTCTCCCAATTCTTTAATATAAGAAAATAATTCATTTCTTACCTTACTTACTACTTCTTCAATTCTTGCTGGGTGAACACGACCATCTTCCATTAACTTAGCTAAAGTTTGTTTAGCAATTTCGCGCCTTACTGGATCAAAACAAGAAATCACCACTGTGCCAGGAGTTTCGTCTACAATAATGTCGACCCCACAAGCGGCTTCGAAAGTTCTAATGTTTCGCCCCTCTTTTCCAATAATTCTTCCCTTCATGTCTTCGTTAGGTAAATCAATAATACTAATGGTTTTTTCCGACGAAACTTCACTAGCGTAACGAGCAATAGCTTGGCTTAAAATAATTTTTGCTTGATCATTAGCCGTTTTTTTAACATTTTCTTCAATTTGCATAGCCATGGGAGCTAGTTCTTTTTCGACCTCTAAGCGTAAAGATTCTTTTAATTCTTCTTTAACTTGTTCGGGGCTCATTCCCGCAATGCTTTCTAGTTTAGATGTTAATTGTTCTTTTTCTTTTATGGTTTGCTTTTCTAAATCTTCTAAACGAAGAGTGTGCCGATTTAATTGCTCTTCTTTGTTTTTTAATTCTTCTATTTTTGCATCAATAACTTCTTCGTCAGACTTAAAAGAATGAATTTGTTTTTTTTCAAAATTTTCAAATTCTTTTTCTTTTCTGTCTATTTCTAATTGGCGTTTTTTAATATCCGATTGCACTTCATTGTAGGCTTTAGATTCGTATTCTTTTAATTTCATATCCGAAAGCTTTTGCATTTTAGCAGCTTTCGATTTAGCACGATTAATAATACGATCCACCTCTTTATCCACTACACCTCTTTTTTTAACATCTAGTAGCTTTATTTTTGCCTTATATAACAGAAAAGAAATTCCATAACCTATGGCAAAGCTAACTACAATAAATATAATATTGTCCATTGTTTATTCCTTAATTTTTAATGAGTTCACTTTTTGTAAAATGCATTTATCAGTAACAAGAAAATCCATAGCCACATCATGATTTTCTGAAGGAAGTGGCTCTTCTAAAACATAATCACTAAAACTAATACCTATTTTAATGCCTTTGTAATTTTTTAAAAACTTATCATAAAAGCCACCGCCAAAACCCAATCGCATAAAGTTTTTATCAAAGGCCACACCAGGAATTAATAACACCTTAGGGGTAAGGCTTTCTTTACTACACTGAGGCTCCCAAACACCCAAATTACTTTTAACCCAGTATTTTTTATTTTGAAGATTAGTTGTGTGCAAAGCCTCTTTGTCTGCCGAATAAAAATGTAAACCCCCGTCTTGCACCTTTGGAAAACTGCAAGGATAAGGCAAGGTAGAGAAAAGCCCCTTTAAAGGAACCTCTCCATTTAAAGAACGATAAGCACCAATAGAAAAGTCTTTACCGTTGTCTTGGCTAATGGATTGTAATAATTGTGTTAAAAAACCAATTACACAGTTTTCTTTTTTTAGAAAATCAGAGTTATATATTGGTGCAACACCTTTACGCTTTAGTAAAAAAGCTTTTCGCATTGCCTGTTTTTGTACAGTTTCTTCTGTCGTTTGCACTATTTACCTTATTATAACTTCTTTTTATTTTATAAACTTAAGCGGTTAAGCTTATTTTATAAAATTTGAGAAGATTCTAAGGTTGAAAAAATTTTCTGTGCTTTTTTCTCTAATTGTCCTAGAGAATTTGTGGCCTGTTTTTTAGTTTCAAACAACTCTTCGGTTAGAGACAAACTAATTAAAATCATTGCGTTTTGGAAAGAAATACCCTGACTAGACTTGGTTAACTCCCTAAACTTTTTATTTACAAACTTTACAATAGCTTGAACTTCCTCTTTACTTTTAGAGGACTTAATATTAACTGCTTGTTTTCCAACTCTAATTTCATGTATGCTTGTTTGCATAAAACCTCAGAAACATTTTAAATTTTTTCAACCCTTAATTTAACTTAAACTTAACTATCTCCTTTAAAGATAAAAGAGGCTATTAAAAATGTCAAACAGGCTCTACTAAAACAGTTTTAAGCAATGGCAGCATTTTATAAGCATAAACTAGGTTTAATAGCTTAGATCTATTATGCGGTGCAATATGTTCTGCGCCCGTATTGGGCCATTTTACAACCAATGGCTTTTCTTCTAAAAAATCCACTATTTGCACATATACTTTAAAGCGCTCTATCACCTCTAAAGAAAACACAGAGTTTTTACATAAAAAAAATTTTATACACTCATTTACCGCTTTGTCCTGCTTGGCCATGTCCATTAAGTTAGCCAATTGATAATGCCCATTCCATCGGGGGTCATTTAGGCTAGAGTTTGTGATTTTAAATTTATCTATAATTTTAGCATCCCCGGTTTTAGAATCATCAACAGAACAAATAGCATCTGCGGTAGAAGAGCCCAGCCACTGAGTAAAATCCTTTTGCAAGGGAGTGTTATTAAGAAACTCTTTTAAAGGAAAGTGCATTAACAGGCAAAGCAATTGATAAAGGGTATTTAAAGATTGAACTTCGGCTTTGGTAAATTTTAATTGTTTTAAATCCTCTATAAACGACAAAGCCTTTAAAGACTTTTGAGGTAAATCCGATTGAGCCACAATAATACTTAATAACAAAAAATAGGGCTTTAATAACTTGTGTTGCTTTTTTTGCTCTTGGCAAAGAGAAGATTTTACTGCCGCCTGTGGCTTTAATAAATAGTTACTAGTATCTAACTGCGCTAGTTTTTCTTTAATGTCAGCATACCTAAAGTGCGTAAATAACACCGGTAGCACAGCGTATTCTTTTAATAACTGTAAAGCCTTTACCAAGTTTGCAGAAAACATTTTTCTAAGCTCTGCACCTAATCTTTCTT
>JAAOIK010000035.1 GCA_015163855.1 Pseudobdellovibrionaceae bacterium | reverse complement strand
GCCTGGCACTAGCTAAATCGGGATCAATTTGAAATAAAATTTTAAAATCTAAATCCTTAAAAGTTCCTAATTTAGTATATGCAATATTATCACAAGGAGATGTTCTTTTTCCGTTGCGGTAACAATACCCTCTTGCCCCTGCACGCCCAGATAAAGTGCCCGCAGAACCATCGGGAAATACTGCTTTATCCAAATCTATGCCTTTATCGGTTTTCCATGTTCTACAATCATAAGGCCCCGCAGTAACCAACCAACAGTTTGGTTCTGGTAAAAATGCCTGGCCTCGGTCTGTTGGCCAATTTCTATAATAAACCGTTCCGTTGCCCATAGAAAAGAAAATTTGATTATCACAACCATCGCTTGCACTACATTCGTCAGCCTTTTCCCCTTGAGTTAAGATAATCAAGATACTTCCAAACTCATCTTGAAAAAAGGCTTTCCATGTAAATTGCCCCTCTTTATCTAAATAAACATAATTATACTGAGTCTCTTTTTCGGTGCTTCCCGTATCCAATACCAACTCGCGATTTATTTTTTCACCGGTACCGCTTGTTTCTTGATAAGAAATGGAAAATTCTCCCTCATAAGTAGCACTACCTTCTGTATTGCGATGCCCTGAGTACTGTAAATTTAAATGCAGTTTTGTATCCTTTGCCTCTTGCACACTAACACCTAACCAGTCTTCTAATCTTTTAGTCCCTGTTAAGTTTAATGCCTGCGAAAAACTAGCGGCATTGTTTTGCACAGAAGAATGCCCTCCCCCAATTTCGGATCGAACTCCATCGGTTTCATAACCCGAGCATGCTGTAAAAAATAAAAATACAAAACCTAATAAATATTTACCTATAAACATAAGCGCTCCTTACATTTACTTTATCGGTTAACGCTAAAAAAATTAGAATTTTAAAGCTAAAAAGTCGGCTATTTTTTAATTTTAATACCTAGGTCTTGCAACTGTTGCTGAGCCACCACGCTAGGACTGCTAGACATTAGCTCTGTGGCCTGTGCGGTTTTTGGAAAAGCCACCACATCGCGAATAGAACTGGTTTTTGTTAAAATCATTACTAATCGCTCTAGCCCAAAGGCTATTCCTGCATGGGGAGGCGTGCCATAATTTAAAGCTTCTACAAAAAAACCAAATCGATTTTTAATTTCTTCATCACTAAAACCAAGGCGAGAAAAAATAGCTTGTTGCACATTGGACTGATGAATCCGCACACTACCGCTAGCTAATTCATAACCATTGCAAACCACATCATAAGAGCGGGAAAGCATATTTTTATAATCTCCCTTTGCAGAAAGCAAGTGGGGAATATCTTTTACACAAGGAGCAGTAAAAGGATGGTGGCAAGATACCAACCTTTTCTCTTCTTCAGAATAATCAAATAAAGGAAAATCTTTTACCCATAAAAAACGATCTTCATTAGTGTCTATCACCTTTTCTTTTTCTGCTAAGTGTAAGCGTAAATCAGACAAAATAGCACAAGCTTTGGTAAACTGTTCGGCAACAATTAAAACCAAACCTCCCTTGCTACCTCCAGCTTTTGCAAAAATATTTTGCAAAGCCTGTGGAGTAAAAAATTTTGCCATGGGAGAAGTTAATTTATCCGAATCCGATTTAATCCATAGTAATCCACTACCACCTAACTTTTTTGCTCTCTGGGTAAGCTTATCTAAAAAACTGCGCCCACTGCCTCCCAAAGAAGGGATAGCCAAAGCTTTTACCACTCCAGCCTTTTTTAAAACCGATTGAAACACGATAAATTCGCTGCCCCCTACCTCTTCTGATAAATCTTTTAGCTCCCAAGGAATTCGCAAATCTGGCTTATCACAGCCAAAGCGATTCATAGCTTCTAAGTAAGACATAGAGGGAAAATCAATACTTTTAACCCCTTTAATTTCTTTCCAAATAGTTTCTAATAACTGGTGGGATAACTGATAAATATCTTCTTCATCTACAAAACTCATTTCTATATCAATTTGGCTAAATTCGGGTTGGCGGTCTGCCCTTAAGTCTTCGTCTCTAAAGCACCTAGCTATTTGAAAGTATTTATCAAAATTTCCAATCATTAATAACTGTTTTAAAGTTTGCGGGCTTTGTGGCAAAGCATAAAAACTTCCATTATGCACACGAGAAGGCACCAAATAATCACGAGCCCCCTCGGGAGTGCTTTTGTATAAAATAGGAGTTTCTATTTCTAAAAACCCTTGATTGGATAAATAATTGCGAGTTTGTTGGGTGAGTTTATGTCTTAATTCTAAAGTCTTTTGTAATTTATTGGATCGTAAATCTAAATAGCGATATTGTAAGCGTAAAGCGTCTCCCACACTTTCATCTTCCCAATCAAAAGCTGGGGTTTTAGATTCTGATAATACATGTATCTCTTTACAAACTAACTCAATTTTTCCATTAAGTATTTGTTCATTAATAGTCGCTTTGTCTCGCTGTACTAATTTTCCAGTAATGGCTAAAACAAATTCTTTTCGTATATTTTTTACTAATTTTTGCTGAGGATTAGATAAATCACAAACCACCTGCACCTTTCCTGTTCTGTCACGCATTTCTAAAAATACAATAGTCCCCAAATCTCTTCTAACATTAACCCAACCCATAATAGTGATAGACTGGTTTAAAGAGGCCTTATTAATATCTTTAATTAGACAACTACGCTGTAAAGTAATGTTTTTTTGGCTTTCTTGTGAAAAAAATTGCATACAATCCTTAATTTACACAATACAGTAGCATCAATATTTGTTTTAATCTAGCCTTGATGTTATAAAAAATTCTTATTATATTAAGTCAAATACGACAAATAAAAATTTGTGCGTATTATACACAATTAATTACCCCTCCCTAGAATATTATGCCTGAAGTGTCTTTATCCATAAAATCAGAAAGCAGCCAATCTAAAACTTTTTTTTGGATCGAAGAAAAACTTTCTACTGTTAAGGATATTGAAAAAAATATTGGTATCTTTACCACTCACTGTGAACCCAAAAAACATAGCATTACATTAAAAGGCGAAAAAATTACCGTACAAGTGCAAGTAAAAAAAACGGAAAAAACCTCTTTAGTTTGCGTAAAGGTAAATCTGCCTTTAAAACTAGCTCTTTTAAAAACTGTAATAAAAACCAAACTAGAAACACAAATATCTAAATTACTAAAAAAAATAAAATAGCTTTTTAAAAACTGCATGGGAAAAACTAACAAAAATCTAACTTCGTTAAACCTCCCAATAAAACCGCAATCTAGCGAACAGGCCACCCTTATTCAATATATGAAAGAGGTTAGCCAATACCCTGTTTTAGATCGTAAGCAAGAAACAGAAATTGCTACTAAATTTTATGAAACCAAAGATCCTAAATATGCTCATATTTTAGTACAATCTAATTTACGCTTTGTAATTAAAGTGGCCTCGGAATATGCCAAGTTTGGCAACCGCCTATTAGAATTAATTCAAGAAGGTAATGTGGGGCTAATGACTGCTGTACAAGAATTTAATCCCTATAAAAATATACGCCTTATTACCTATGCTGTGTGGTGGATTAGAGGTTATATTTTAGAGTACCTTATGAAACAACATTCTATGGTTAAGATTGGAACCACCAATCAACAAAAAAAGATTTTTTATGCCTTACAAAAAGAATTAAAAAAATTAGGAAGCCTGCAAACTCCCTTTCCACAGCTAGCTCAATCTTTAAATGTTACAGAAAAAGAAATTATAACTATGCAACAGCGATTAACTAGTAAAGATATTAGTTTAGATACATCTAGCAAAGACGACCACCTTGACCAATCCGTACCACAAACCAAAGCCATAACTTACGAAACACCAGAGAGTTTATTAGAAAAAAAAGAAATTACAGAAAAATTAAAACAAAAATTGCAAGAATTAAAGCATCAGCTTAACCCAAAAGAATTGTATATATTAAAAAACCGAACCTTATCTTCAAGCCCTCATACTTTAAAAGCTATTGGAGAGCATTACGGAACAAGCAAAGAGGCCGTACGGCAAATGGAAACACGATTACTTCAAAAAATTAAAAGTACTTTACTGTATTTAAAATAAACTAAGCCGCAATAGAGGGTTTTTCAAAGTATCTATACAGTTTGGCTTTTAACTTTAACAAAGCCTGCGCATGTAGTTGCGAAATTCTACTTTCTGTAAGCTCTAAAATACTGCCTATTTCTTTTAAATTTAAAGATTTGTAATAGTACATAGATAAAATTTGCTTTTGTCTGTCAGATAACTCGCTAATAGCCTCGGCTATTTTTGCTTGTATTTTTTTAAAGTTATAATTTTGATCAGGCCCGCCCAAACCAGCCTCTTCTACTAATTTTACAATGGATTTATAGTCGGCAGTATTAAAAGAAACCATGTTGTCAAAAGATAACACCCTTACTGGCTTTACTATATTTAATAATTGATAAAACTCCTCTTTACTAATGCCCATTTCTTTAGCAACCTCATCATCTTGAGGAGCTCTGTTTAATTTTTTTTCTAATGTGTTTATTGCTTTATTTAATAATTTGGCTTTATCTCTAATAGATCGTGGTACCCAGTCTTGAACTCTTAGTTCGTCTAAAATGGCTCCCCTAATACGAAATTCTGCATAAGTTTTAAATTTATTATCTTTAGTAATATCATACTTGCTAACAGCATCAATTAACCCCACCACTCCCGTGGCAATTAAATCTTGTAAATCAATATGAGAAGGTAATCGAAAGTGAATTTTTTTTGCCACAAAATTTACTAATGGTAAAAATTCTTCTACAATTTGTTTGTTTTGATCGCTAGACATTTCGCAACCCGTTTGTTGTAATTCTAAAAAAATACCTTTTGCACTATTAGACATATTTTTTTTATTTAACATATTGTAACTCCTTGTGTGAAAAGTGTTTTATTTTAAAACACTTTTGTTTATATTTTTACTCATTAACAATTTTAATTTTTAAAGCTTTTATATATCCTTCGTTTATAAAAATATTTAAATCTTCTAACTGTTTTTTGTCAGAAATAATTTTTTTTTGTAACTCTTCAAAAGAAAAGCTATAAAGCATATTAGAAACCAATTCTTTAAAAAAACTTTTTTGTACAGATATTTCTGATTGCGCTTGTTTAGAATTTACTAATAGCTGTATAGAAATTTTATAAGTTTGCATTTTTTCAAAACGAATTAAGTTTAAAGATAAAGTGCCCATATTTACAAAAATAGTTTTGTAAGAAGTTTTAAGTGATTTTTGTTTAGCACTTGCTTGTACAGAAAATAATACTGTTGCGAATGTTACAAAGTATAGAAAGCCAATTTGTAAAAAGAAAATAGTAGATCGCATATTGCCTTTATACAAAGCAAGTTGCATACCAAATAAACCTCTACTAAAGAAAGAGTTATTCTCTAGACTTAAGTTTTAAAAACATAGCCTTAAGTAAAGTAATAAAAAAAATAACAGTCATTTTTTGCTATATTAAATACTAAAGACCTAATCGTTTTTTGACAGAACCTTAGATAAGTAATTTAATATGGTAAAGGATATTGTATGAAAATAATTAATAATAAAATAAAGTTACTTAATAAATTTATTCTTTTTTCCAGTAGCTTGCTGGTAATTTTTTTATTTGGTATTTTTGTAGGCTCTAAAATAAAAGATTTTAAAAAGCCTAGTAACACCACTAATATTGAAGCCAGTTCTGCAGAAGCAGTGGATGTTAATGTCCCTTATAAAGTGATTAAAGAAGTTAAAAAGTAAAAAAAATTACTTGCGATTGATAATTCTAGATTTTTCTTGAACTTTACGAATGCCTTTGCGCTTTTTAAGGTTACGCTTAGCAACTTCTTTAGAGCTAGGAGCAGGTATTAAAGCCTCTCCTGGCTTATTATAGTCGTAATCTACAAACTCAATAAAGGCCATTTCTGAGTTATCTCCTGGCCGATTTTCTAATTTGATAATACGAGTATAACCGCCTGGTCTATCTTTAAAACGAGGCGAAATAATATCTATAATTTTTGAAACCATAGGAGTGTTATTAGCGTATTTTTTTAATAAAATTCTTCTAGCATGTAAGGTGGCTGTCTTGCCAATAGTTACTGCTCGTTCTACATGTCTTCTTAATTCTTTAGCTTTTGGTAAGGTAGTACGAATTCGTTCTCTTTCCACTAAAGAAGTTACCAAACCTTTTACTAAGGCTTTTCTAGGCCCTGTTTTTCTTCCAAAAGTGTTTTTTACTACGCGATGTCTCATTTTATCCTTTCCTCTACTTTTTTATTATATAAACTAAGACGGTTTTTCCCAATCTTTTGGAGGCCATTCTACCTTCATTCCTAAATGTAAACCCATATCCACTAAAGTGTCTTTAATTTCATTTAAAGATTTTTTACCAAAGTTTTTTGTTCTTAGCATATCTCCTTCTGTGCGAGAAACTAAGTCTCCAATATACTGAATATTGGCATTCTTTAAGCAATTTGCACTTCTAACCGAAAGTTCTAAATCTTCAACCGGTCTATAAAAGTTTTCATTTCTTTCTTCTTTAGATTCTATTACCGCAACAGCCGGCTCTATTTTTTCATCAAAAGTAATAAAGGGTTGTAAGTATTCTTTTAAAATTTTAGCACTTAAAGAAACCGCTTCTTGAGGTTCTAAAGAACCATCCGTCCATACCTCTAACACTAAAGAATCATAATCGGTTCTCTTTCCCACCCTTGCATTAAAAACATTATAATTAACTTTTCTTACTGGGCTATGCAAAGAGTCCACAGGTATAAAACCCGTTTCTAATTGTTTTTTATTTTCTGAAACTTCAACATACGATCGGCCAAAATTAACCATAATTTCTGCATCAAATGTAACCCCTTCACTTAAAGTAGCTATAATGATATCTGGGCTTAAAACTTCAATGTCTGCATTGCCTTCAATGTCGGCAGCAGTAACAACACCAGGGCCTTCTTTTTTAATGCGTAAACGCTGTGTTTTTTCGGTGTATTGTTTAAAACGCACCTCTTGTAAATTTAAAGTAATGTTTAAAACATCTTCTAAAACACCAGGGATAGTTGTGAACTCGTGTAACACTCCCTCAAATTTTATAGCAGTTACTGCAGACCCCATCATAGAGCTTAATAAAACGCGTCGTAAAGAGTTACCTAAAGTTACTCCGTAACCTTTTTCTAAAGGGCTAATGACAAATTTACCATAGCTAGAGGTTAACGTTTTTTTATCTGCAACAAAACCTTCTGGTTTTTTTAAATCTTTCCAAAAATGATAATAATGCCCTTGCATAATGCTTTCTCCTTGTAACTGCTTTTTTTCTTTTTACCTATTTTTAACTAACAACTAAACTCTTCTTCTTTTTGGAGGTCTACACCCATTGTGAGGAATAGGCGTAATATCTTTTAATAAAGTGACTCGCAACCCCCCTTTGGCTAAAGCGCGAATAGCAGAGTCTCTTCCTCCGCCAGGGCCACTAACATACATTTCTAAAGACTTCATTCCCATATTCATAGCTTTTGTAGCTACATCTTGAGCCGCTTTTTGTGCTGCAAAGGGAGTTCCCTTTTTGCCGCCTTTAAAACCTAAAGAACCAGCAGAAGCCCAGCATAAAGCACCACCAGCAGGGTCTGTAATAGTAATTAACAAATTACCAAAGCCTGCTTGAATATAACAACGCCCGTGCGGGACATTCTTTTTTATTTTTTTCTTTGTTTTTACACCCATTATTTTTTACCTTTTTCTACTAACTATTTTATTTCTTTTTATTGGCCATAGTTTTTTTCGGCCCTTTACGAGTTCTTGCATTTTTTTGTGTTACCTGTCCTCTAACTGGTAAACCTAAGCGATGTCTAATTCCTCTATAACAACCTAAGTCCATTAAGCGTTTGATGTTTAAACTTCTTTCTCTTCGTAAATCTCCCTCTAAAGTGTAGTCATCTAAAACTTTTCTAATATCTACTACTTGGGCATCGGTTAAAGTTTCTGTTTTAGTATCTTCTGATAAATTTAATTTTTTACAAACTTGTTTAGCTAAAGAATTACCCACTCCATACAAGTAAGTTAAACTAATTACAACGCGTTTGTTTTTTGGTATGTCTACACCTAAAAGTCTTGCCATTACTACCCCTGTACCTGTTTATGTTTAGGGTTTTCGCAAAGCACTCTAATTTTACCCTTTCGCTTAATAATTTTACAGTTTCTGCACATTTTTTTTACTGATGCTCTAACTTTCATTTTTTAACCTTTATTATTTATGTGTTTCTGTTTTTACCTATAATTTCTTATATAATTCCAAAGTTAGAAAATTAGCACTTAGGCCTATTTTCGTCAATATTTATTGACACTTTTTAGTTAAGATTTTTCTTTCCCCTCATACACTCTCTTTATGGTTTGAAAAACTTCATCAGAGCTCTTTTCGGCCTTAATAGTGTGTAATATCCCCTCCCCCTTATAAAAGCCTTTCAAACTATTGGCAGACTCGTGATAAACCTCTAGCCTGTGCTTTACTACCTTGGCAGTGTCATCCTTTCTTTGCTCTAAAGGGGATTGGCAAAAATCGCATATTCCTTCTTTTTTAGGCTTAACATACTCAATATGCCAAGAAGCCTTACAAGAATGGCAAGTTCTTCGCCCCGTAATTCTTTGAATTACAATAGCGTCTGACACCTCTAAAAAGAACACATATCTTATGGACAAATTGTGCTTTTCTAGTAAAGGTTTTAAAATTTTACCTTGCTCTTGATTGCGAGGAAACCCGTCTAAAATAATCTTTTTATTTTTATTTTTTTCTAATGCTCGGCCTAACATACTAACCACTATGTCATCAGAAACTAACTGACCTTGCACCATGCACTTTTTTACTTGTAAACCCAAGTCTGTTTTATTAGAGATTTCGTAGCTAAATAAATTGCCAGTGCTAATATGTGGTATGCCATATTCTTTGTGTAGTAGTGATGCCTGAGTGCCTTTTCCTGAACCAGGAGCACCAAATAAAATAATACTAATAACGAACTCTCCGACTTTTAATTTTAACAGCAGAACCCATTCCGTCATATTTTGCAGAAATTAAATGCGATTGAATTTGTTGTAAAGTATCAATCGCCACTCCTACTAAAATCAACAAACTGGTTCCTCCAAAATAAAAAGGCAATCCAATTTTATTAATTAGCATTGTGGGAAGTACGCAAATAAAACTTAAATAAATAGCACCACTAACAGTTAATCGATCTAAAACTTTTTGAATATAACTGGCCGTGTTTTTTCCTGCCCGAATACCAGGCACAAACCCACCACTTTTCTTTAAATTATCGGCTACATCATTGGGTTTAAAGGCCATTTCTGTATAAAAGAAACAGAAAAAAACCACCAAACCAATAAATAAAATATTATATAACGACCCCGATGGAGATAAGGTTTGTTGCAATGTTTTTAACCATGGAGCATCAGAAAATTGCGTAATGGTTGCAGGAAACAATAATAAACTAGACGCAAAAATGGGAGGAATTACCCCTGCAAAATTTAATTTTAATGGCAAATAACTAGCTTGCTGTTGATTGCCTTGAGTTCTTTGAGAATATTGAATGGTAATTCGTCTTTGCCCTGTTTCAATAAAAATAATAAAAGCAATAATTGCCACCATACCTACAAGTAAGACTAAGCCAGTAACTGTATTTAAATCGCCATTGGATAACATTTGCCATAAACTTATAGCACCACTCGGAATTCCTGCAGCGATGCTGGCAAAAATGATCATACTAATACCATTACCAATGCCTTTTTCTGTCATTTGATCACCCAACCACATTAAAAAACAAGTTCCCGCAGCTAAAGTAATTACAGCTACTACTTGAAAGGGTAAGGGGCCAAACATGGCATACTTTACCAAGGCTTGCCCTTGATTATTAGAATTTAATAACCATGTAGAAATGGCATAACCCTGAACTACAGCCAATAATAAAGTAGCATAGCGAGTGTATTGATTAATTTTTTTTCTTCCTGCATCACCTTCTTTAGACAAAGCCTCTAATGCGGGAACCGAAGATTGTAATAGTTGAAAAATAATCGATGCCGAAATGTAAGGCATAATCCCTAGTGCAAAAATACTAAAACGCGATAAAGCTCCACCAGTAAAGGTGTTAAACATACCAAAAATACCACCGCTTTGTGACTGAAAAAACCCTAACACAGCCGCAGCATCAATGCCTGGTGTGGGAATGGCTACGCCCAAGCGATAAATTACTAAACCAAGTATAGTAAATAAAATACGGCGAGTTAACTCTTCTGGAATGCTAAATTTTGCTACACTCATAAATATTATTTCTCCCCATCACCTTAATTTTGTATGTCTTGTTGCTTAATAAAAAAACTTTGAAAAATTGAATTATAAACTAACAGGCGGTAATTGTTCCGCCAGATTTTTTTACTAATTCTTCTGCCTTTGCACTCCACTTATGCGCTTTAATATTTAAAGCTTTGGTTAAAGTTCCGCGGGCTAAAATTTTTACCTTTTTCCTTTGGTTTACAATACCTGCAGCTTTTAAAACTTCTGGAGTTACTTCTCCTTCTAATTTTTCTAACTGATCAAGGTTAACTATTTCATAAGTCACTTTAAACATTTGGTTAGTAAAACCAAATTTAGGAAGGCGACGAGCCATAGGCATTTGTCCACCCTCAAATCCTGCAGGAATACCTCCCCCTGCACGAGCTTTTTGTCCCTTATTTCCCTTACCGCAACGGCGACCCAAACGAGAGCCACGACCACGACCAGAACGCACTTTTGTTGGGTTCGACCCTGGTGCTGGTTTTAAATCTTTTAATAAACTCATACTATTTTCCCTCCACAGACACTTCTACTAAATGTTGTACTTTTAAAATTTGTCCACGCATAGCGGGGTTATCTATAACTTGAACTTCATGGTGAGGTCGTCGCAAACCCAAACACCTTAAAGCTTCTTTTTGCTTTAGTGTAGACCCGATGGAGCTTCTTTTTTGTTTTACTTTAAAAAATCGTTTTGCCATTTTATTCCTCGTTTATTGAATCATTTCTGGACTAGATTGTACTAATTGAGACAACCCATCTAATGTTGCCCGCACTGCATTGCCCGGTGCAGTTCTACCAATACATTTTGTTAAAATATCTTTAATGCCTAAAGTTTCTAAAATAGCACGAACTGCTCCACCAGCAATAACTCCTGTTCCTTCTGATGCTGGAATTAAAATCACTTTGGCTGCTCCAAAAGTACCTACTACTTCGTGTGGAATAGTACGATTATCTTTTAATTCAATTTTTTGGAAAGATTTTTTTGCAGCTGCTGATGCTTTTTTAATAGCTTCGGGAACTTCTTTTGCCTTTCCTGTTCCGAAACCAACACTGCCCTCACCGTCACCCACTACAACTAAAGCTAAAAAAGAAAACCTACGGCCTCCCTTTACCACTTTAGCCACGCGATTAATGGTAACTACTCTTTCTCTAAATTCTACTGTTTGACTCATATTACCTCTTTTAATGATTTAAAATTTTAAACCCGATTCTCTTGCACCTTCGGCTAAAGACTTTACTCTGCCGTGAAACCTATAACCACTACGATCAAATACTACATTTTTAATATTTTGATTTAAGGCTTTTTGCCCCAAAGTTAACCCCACTTTTTTACTCATTTCTATGGATTTAGCAATGGCTTTTTTATCAATTAACTTAGAACTATAAGAGACTAAGGTAATACCTTTTTGGTCGTCAATTAGTTGAGCGGTAATAAATTTATTGCTTTTAAACACTGCTAAACGAGGAACTTCGGCAGTGCCTGAAATTTTTTTACGAATACGCACACGAGCTTTTAAACGCTTAATTACTTTCTTTGCAGTGCTTTTTATAAATGTAACTCTCATAACTTTTCCCTTCTCTTTTTCTTAAAACGGTTTACTTACCAGCAGCCTTACCGGCTTTACGACGAATAACTTCGTCACTATAACGAATCCCCTTACCCAAAAATGGCTCTGGCTTTCTGTAGCCTCTAATATTTGCTGCCACTTGTCCTACTAATTGTTTATCTGCACCCTTAACTTCAATAGTAGTTTGTTTTTTTACGGCAATTTCAATACCTTTGGGAATAGCAAAAACAATAGGATGACTGTAACCTAAATGAAGTTCTAAATTTTGCCCTTTTACCGCCGATTTATAACCAACACCATTTAAAATTAATGTTTTTGAAAATCCGTCACTAACTCCTGCAATTGCATTACTAACTAATGTTCGATACAAACCATGAAAAGCTCTAGTTTTTGCTTCTTCGTTACTGCGTTGTAAAATTACCTCGGTATCAGAAACATCTACCTTTATAAGAGGGTTTACCCAAACATTTAAGGTGGATTTAGCACCTTTTATTGTAACGGTATTATCTTCTAATACACTAACTTGTACTTTGGCTTTATCTAATTTTATAGGTACTTTTCCTATTCGTGACATAATGTTTCTCTCTTGATTATATTTTTTATCTTATTTACTATTTTACCATACTTGGCATAACACTTCGCCACCAACGGCTTTCTCTTTAGCTATCTTACCGTTCATAACTCCTTTATTAGTGCTCATTACCACTATTCCATACCCCGATCGAACCTCTGGAATATTATCTTGCTTTACATAAACACGACAACCTGGCTTGCTCACTCTTTTCACTTTACATATCATGTGATCGCCACTTTCGTTATAGCGTAAGTACACTCGCATTAATTGACGCGTTTTATCTTTAGCTACTTTAAAGCCGCGAATATAACCAGACTGATGCAAAACTTGCGCAATACCTTCTCTTAACTTAGAACTTACTATATCTAAGCTTTCATGTTTTGCCATTCCAGCATTTCTTATTCTTGTTAAAAAATCACCAACTGTGTCCATAGAGAATCCCCTCTTTTATTTATCTCTTTTACTTATTTTTTCTTAAACGGTAACCCTAAAGCTTCTAATAACGCCAAACCTTCTTGATCGTTTTCTGCTGTAGTAACCATGCTAATGTTAAATCCTCTTACCTTATCCACTTTATCATAATCAATTTCGGAAAAAATAATATGTTCGATTATTCCCATATTATAATTACCTCTTCCATCAAAACCTTTTCTAGATAAACCACGAAAATCTTTGGATTTAGGAATAGAAAAATGAATTAGCTTTTCTAAAAAATTCCACATATTTTCTTTTCTTAAAGTAACCTTTACTCCTAATGGCATGCCTTCTCTTAATTTAAAATTGGCAATGGCTTTTTTTGCTCGTGTTATTATTGCTTTTTGCCCTGCAATAGCGGTTAACTGTTCTGCAGCTAAATCTAAAACTTTAGGGTTACGAACTGCCTCGCTTAAACACATATTTAATGTGATGCTTTTTAATTGTGGCACCTGCATAATATTTTTAAAACCCAAACCTTTCATTAAGGAAGGGATCATTTCTTTTTTATATTTTTCTTGTAATAAACTCATAACAACCTTTTTATTTATTTATAAAACCTCTGGAGCTAGCGAAGCTATTTTTAAAAAGTTTTTCGCTCTTAATTCTCTGGCTACTGGACCAAAAATACGTGTTCCCACAGGCTCTTTGTTAGCATTAATTAATACAGCGGCATTTTCATCAAAGCGTACATAACTGCCATCTACTCTGCGCACTTTATGTATGGTTCTAACCACCACCGCTTTTGCCACATCTCCTTTTTTTACTTTTGTTTTTGGAGCTGCCGATTTAATAGACACAACAATAATATCGCCAACACTGGCTACTCGTCTTCGCGTACCGCCTAAAACTTTGATACACATAACTTCTTTGGCACCAGAATTATCTGCAACTACTAATCTTGATTGAACTTGTATCATTTCATTATCTCCTAAAAACTACTACTTTTCTAATATTTCTACTAAACGCCATTTTTTTGTTTTACTTATAGGGCGACTTTCTATAATTTTTACTTGGTCTCCAGCTTTAGCCATATTTTTTTCATCATGGGCTTTAAACACAGAACTAAGGCGAGTGTATTTATGGTATTTTTTATGTTTTACCGTTCGGTAAACTTTTACAGAAATACTTTTATCCATTTTGTCACTAACCACTTCTCCCACAACACTCATTTTTTTTCTGTATGGTTTTGCGTCGGTAACTTGTTTGTCTTCTGCCATAACTTCTCCTGGTTTTCTTAATACGCCTATTTTTTAGCAGTAATAGCTGTTTTTAATTTAGCAATACTTTTACGAATTTTTCTTATTACTAAAGGGTTTTCTAACTGTCCTAAACTATGCTTCATTTTATTGTTAAATAAATCTTCTTTTTCTTTTTTAATTTTTTGTACTAACTCTACAATGTCTAAATTTTTAATGTCTTTAAATTTCATAAATACCCTCGTCGCTTAATGCTTAACAACCATTTTTGTTTTTAAAGGAAGTTTATGAGCAGCTAAGCGTAAAGCTTCTTTAGCCACTTCTTCATTCACTCCGCTAATTTCATAAATAATACGACCAGGTTTTACTTTAGCTGCCCAATAATCAGGAGCCCCTTTACCAGAACCCATACGAACTTCTGCAGGCTTTTTAGTTACTGGTCGATCTGGAAAAACACAAATCCATAATTTACCTATTCTTTTCATGTGACGGTTAATAGCAATACGAGCCGCTTCGATTTGTCGACTAGTTAATCTTCCTGATTCCATAACTGCCAAACCGTAATCACCAAAAGTTAAACTGCTGCCTTTATAAGCAAAGCCTCTATAATGTCCGCGGTGCTGACGGCGCCATTTTACTCGCTTTGGACTAAGCATTACTAGCCTCCCCAGCTTGTTTATTACTTAAAATATCCCCTTTATAAATCCATACTTTAATTCCAATAATTCCATAAGTGGTTAAAGCTTCTGCTGTGCCATAGTCAATATCTGCACGCAAAGTATGAAGAGGAACACTTTTTTCACTATACCATTCGGAACGAGCAATTTCTGCTCCGTCTAAACGACCACTAATCATAATTTTAATTCCTTTAACTCCCCCTCTAAGAGCAGAAGATAAAGATTTTTTTAAGCAACGACGCCAAAAAACTCTTTTCTCTAGTTGATCAGCTATGCTTTGTGCCACTAATTGAGCATCAATATCGGGCTTACGAATTTCTTGAATACTAAGATAAACTTCATTTTTTGTTTTCTTTTGAATTTCGGCTTTTAAAAGATCAATACCCGCTCCTTTTTTTCCGATAACTACACCGGGGCGAGCAGAATGAATGGTTAATTTTACTTTTTGTGCGGCTCTAGAAATTTCTATTTTAGAAACGGCTGCATTTTTTAATTTATCTAAAAGATATTTTCTTAAACGAAGATCTTCGTGTAAATTTTCTGTATACTTAGAACCTTTAAAAAACCATAAAGATTCCCAAGTTCTGATAATGCCGACTCTTAATCCTATTGGATTGACTTTTTGACCCATTATTACCTCTCCTCTAAAATAACTTTAATATGACTAGATTTTTTCTTTACCATTGTACTTCTTCCTTGAGAACCTGGGCGAAATCGTTTAGAGAAAGCCGCTTGATCCACAGTAATGCTTTTTACATATAAATTATCTACATCAATCGTTTTTTTATCTTCTGCGTTGGCCACAGCAGATTCTAATAAATTTTTAATTAAGCCTGCAGACTTTTGAGGCATAAACGAAACAATTTTTAAAGCTTCGTTTATTCCCTTACTTCTTACTAAATCTGCAATTAAGCGCGCTTTTTGAGCACCAACCCTAATAAACTGTAAAGACGCTTTTACTTCCATTTTTAACCTCTACTTTTTCTTATTGTGACCTTTGTAGGTTCTTGTTAAAGAGAATTCACCAAATTTTTGACCAATCATTCCTTCTGTTACAAAAACAGGAATAAACTTTTTTCCATTATGAACAGCAAAGGTTAAGTTCACTGCATCGGGAGTAATAGTAGAGCGACGAGACCAAGTTTTAATAACTTTTTTATCGCCAGTTTCAATAGCTATTTGAATTTTTTTCTCTAAATGATGGTCAACAAAAGGACCTTTTTTTACTGAACGAGCCATTTATTCCCCTATTTCTTTTTGCGTCTACGAATAATCATAGAATCTGTTCGTTTGTTATTTCTTGTTTTAAAACCTTTACAAGGCTTACCCCAAGGAGTCACAGGATGATTTCCTTTACCCACTCCCTCACCACCACCTAATGGGTGATCAATAGGGTTCATTGCCATTCCTCGAACAGAAGGACGAATACCCCTCCAACGACTACGGCCTGCTTTTCCCCATTTAATATTGCTGTACTCGGCATTACCCACTTGTCCAATAGTTGCTCTACAAACAGACAAAACTTTTCTTACTTCCTGAGAAGGTAGTTGAACCTGACAATAGTCTTCTGATTTAGCCACTAACACTGCAGTAACCCCAGCTCCTCTGGCTATTTGCGCACCCTTTCCTGGTTTTAATTCCACACCATGAATTAAAGTTCCTGTGGGAATTTCTTTTAAAGGTAAACTGTTGCCTGGTTTAATATCTGCACTAACTACAGAGTCTGCAGAAATAATATCTTCTCCCACTGTCAAACCCACTGGAGATAAAATATAGGCTTTTTCTCCATCTTTATAATGAAGTAAAGCAATGTGAGCACTTCTGTTAGGATCATATTCAATAGAGGCCACGCGAGCAGGAATATTAATTTTATTACGCTTAAAATCAATAATACGATAGCGTCTTTTGTGTCCACCACCATGATGGCGCATAGAAATACGGCCCGTGTTACTACGGCCTGCTTTTTTAGATAAAGCCGTGGTCAAACCTTTTTCGGGAACGGATTTTGTAATTTCTGAAAAATCAAAACCCGTTTGATTACGACGACCAGGAGATGTTGGTTTATATATCTTAAAACCCATGCTTAAACTCCCTCAAAAAGGGCTATTTTTTCACCCGGTTTTAATTTAACCATTGCTTTTTTGTAATACTTTGCAGGAACAATTCCCTTTGCTGTGCGCTTAGGTTTGTTTCGACCCGTTAAAGTGTTTACCGAAGCCACTTTTACTTTAAAATAATATTCAATAGCGTCTTTAATTTCTAACTTAGTCGCGTCTTTATCGACTTTAAAAGCGTGAATGGACTTAGACGATAAAGCTGTTGTTTTTTCTGTTAAAAGTGGTTTTTTTATTATTTTTGTTAAATTCATTGAGCCACCCCACATCTTGTGTAAATTCCTTCCACAGCATTTTTAGTTAAAACTAAAGTGTCGTATTTTAATAAATCATACACATTCACCCCTTGAGTAGAGTAATAACAAAAGTGGTATAAATTATTTACTGCTTGTTTAAATAAAGGCGTTTCTTTGCTATCAACTAAAACCGCTTTTTTTAAACCAAAATCGGCAAATCGTTTTGCTAATTCTTTAGTTTTTCCTCCATCAGAGGATAAAGAATCTATTACTATTACTTTCTTACTAGCAAACAAATAAGATAATGCAGATTTTAAAGCCAATTGCTTAACTTTTTTTGGTAAAGCATAAGAATAGTCTCTTGGTCTTGGGCCATGAACCACTGCCCCTCCCCTTAAAATAGGAGAACGAGAAGAACCTTGTCTTGCACGACCAGTTCCTTTTTGTTTAAAAGGTTTGGCTCCACCACCTCGTACTTCTGATCGCGTTTTGGCTTGGTGAGTACCTTGTCTACGACAAGCTAATTGCCAACGCACCACCTGATGCATTAAATCTTCTCGAATAGGAGAAGTAAATATATCTTCAGAAAGGCTTACGCTTCCTGCTTCTGTTTTATCCCATTTTAATACTTTCAATTTTGCCATAACTTATACCTTCATCAATTGAATTAAACTATTTACCGATCCAGGCACTGCGCCTTTAAGTAATATTGCATTTTGTTCAGGTAGCACATCCACCACTTGAGTATTTCGAGTTATAGTTTCAAAACCATAACGGCCTGGCATTTTTCTTCCCTTCATTACTCGACCAGGAAAGGTACACTGACCAATAGATCCTGTGCCTCTTTGAAAACGAGAACCATGAGAAGCCGGTCCACCAGCAAAACCCCATCGTTTTACCACACCAGAAAAACCACGACCCTTTGAACGGCCTGTCATTTTTACTGTGTCCCCTTTTGACAAGCTACTAATAGACACTTTTTGTCCCACAGTAACTCCGTCGGGCAAGCTTTGACGAATTTCTCTAGACCACTTAGCGCCTCTTTGAAAACCCGATTTTTTAAAATGCCCCTCGCAAGCTTTATTGGTAGAAGCCAAAGTGCGCTCCTTGCTAGCCACCTGAACCGCAGCGTAACCCTCTTTGTCTTTAGACTTAACTTGAGAAACCACTAATGGGTCATACTTTAAAACCGTAACAGGAATTCTTTTTCCCTGTTCATCGTAAACCGAAGACATTCCTTTTTTTACAGCAAACAAGCCTTGAAGCTCCACGCTGTTTTTGTCTTTTACTTCTACTTTAGCATCTTCTTCTGCTTGAGGAGTTTCTTCTTTTTTAGGAGTTTCTGTTTTAGCCTCTACTTTTTTAGCTTCTGTTTTAGGAGCTTCTTTTTGAGGAGTTTCTTTTTTAGAAGCTTCTTTTTGAGGAGTTTCTGTTTTAGCTTCTACTTTTTTAGCTTCTTTTTGAGGAGTTTTAGCTTTAGCTTTAGCCTCTTCTGGCTTTTCTACTTTAGATGCTTCTTCTTTTTGATTTTTTGGATTTTCGTTGGACATATTTTCCTTTTAAATTGTAATTAAGCCCCTTCCATTAACTTGATTTCCACATCTACTCCAGTGGATAAATCTAACTTCATTAACTGATCAATAGTTTGGGGGGTAGGTTCTAAAACATCTAATAATCGCTTATGCGTTCTAATTTCAAACTGTTCTCTAGATTTTTTATCCACATGGGGAGAGCGCAATACCGTGTAGCGATTAATTTTTGTAGGTAACGGAATAGGCCCAGCCATGCGAGCTCCCGTTCTTCGAGTGGTTTCTACAATTTCTTGAGTGGCTTGATCTAATAATTTATGATCAAAGGCGCATAGCTTCATACGAATTTTTTGAGTGGCCATTATAAACTTCCTCTTTTTTATATATTTTTACTATTTTTTTTATCACTTAATTATAAGTTAAAAAGAAATAGTGGCTTTTATTCTTCTAATTACTTTAGTATTTTCCAGTGTTTAGACAAAAAAATACCAACATTAGAGAGTTATTTATCTTTAGTTTCCCGAAGGACTTTTAGTAAATACCATCTAACTTATCTCTACAGCGTCCGAATATGCGACTTTTACTAGGTATTGTCAATAGTTTTTAGTTAGCGCTTTTTGCAAAAAAGCTTTTTCTTTTTATGGCGAAATATTTTTTGCTTGGCTTTGCTTATTTTTTAAATTCACTGGATAATTGCACATCTTTAAGGCGAGCTTGTTCAAAAGCGTGATGCAACTGCCCCTCTAAATTAGAAGCTCGCATTGCCTCTAAGGCCTCTATGGTAACCCCCTTTGCAGAAGTCACCGCTTGTTGCAACTCTTCCATGGGTTTGTTGTCACCAATGACCATCTGTGAGGCCGCCAAAAAAGTGTATTGCGTAATTTGCTCTGCCATAGGCCCTGTAATTTCATAATCTTTTAGCCAGCCTTGCCAATAAATCATTAGCTCATAAATTAAAGCTATACCTCCGCCCGCTCCCACAGTAAATGCTCGAAAAGATTGGTCTCCTTTTAAAAATAGTAATTTTCCTAAGGGAGAAAACAAAGCCTTCACGCTAAAAGCGCCTTCGTCAGCACTTTGTGCAAAATTTCCATTTTTCATAAAATCATAAGCTATAACGGCTTGTTTAATTTTAACCGCGGTACTAAGCATGACCCTAGATAACAGATTAACTTTGGGAAATAATTTACTTAAGGATTTTAAAGAAACCCCTGCAGCTAAACTGATTACCTCATGGCGAGGTTCAAAGTAAGCTAGCACTGGTTCCAAGGCCTCGTACAAGTCTTGAGGCTTGATAGCCAAAATTATAATATCTGCTTTTTCTAGCAACTCTTCGTTAGACTGACAGGGAGTAATATGCAGTTTGTCTTGCAACTTTTGCAACTTTTGCGCCGAGCGATTGCTAACCAACACTTGCTCTGGTTTTAAAATATTATCGGCTAACAAAGGGGTTAAAATATGCTGAGTCATATTACCCGCACCTATAAAACCTAATTTTTTGTTTTTTAAAAATATAGCTTCAGAGTTAAACATAACTAAATGCTAAAGCTTTAGTTATCTTCTGGCAACAAGCTCTCTTGGCCCAAAAATACTTTCTCCTAACCGAACCCAGTCAGCCCCTGCGTTTAAGGCCAGTTTATAATCACGACTAGTTCCCATAGAAGTGTCTAGCTTGTCGTTTATTTGTTTAGAGTAGTGCTGCGAAATAGCCTGAAGTTTTTGAAAATCTCGCTCTAGTTGTTTTAAATCAGAATACAAAAAAGGCATGGTCATTAAGCCTTGGCAGTGAACATGCAAAGTGTTTTTAATAGCCTCTAAACTTTTTAAAAAATCGGGGGAAGAAAAAAAACTAGCCTTAGTCTGTTGCGAGTTAACCATAGACTCTGTTAAAATAAATCCTGATTTTTTAACATCTTTACTAATATTAATTTGCAAAAATATCTTTAAAGGTTTTTGATTTAAAGACGCCAGTTGGTCTTGATACGCAATAATTTTTTGCACTGCCTTAAGGCTACCTACCGAATGTAGGTAAGAAAAATTAGAAACTATTCCTTTTAATTTATTAGTTTGAATGTTGCCCACAAAATGCCAAATAATATCTGGACACAATGTTTGTAAAGCCTCTTGTTTTAACAAAGCCTCTTGTACATAACTTTCGCCAAAATGCCTAAAACCTTGTTGGTAGGCTTGCCGAATGCTTTCTACACTTTGTTTTTTACTAATAGCAACCACTTTACATTGGTACTTTTCTTGTAATTGCACACAGTTTTTAAAAGAAAGTTTTGGCGTTATTTGTTTTAACATTGCCAATTTTTTTCTTTTAGTATTTTTTGAAAAGCTTTTAAAGGAAAGCCTATAATGTTGTTTTCCTCCCCCAAAATACTGGCCACTAAACTACGGCCTTTATCTTGAAAGCCATAGGCCCCTGCCTTATCTATTGGCTCTTTGGTTTTAATGTAATTAGTAATTACAGAATCGCTTAATGTCTTAAAGGTTACTTTGGTAGTTTCTGTATGAAAAACTGTTTCATTTAAAGACACATTTAATATACTAAATGCCGTTTTTACTTCATGAGTGTTGCCAGACAAAAGTTTTAAGGTTTCGTAAGCTTCCTGCTCGTTTTTTGGCTTACCAAACACTGTATTATTAAAAAACACAATGGTATCTGAGCCAACAATTAAATACGGACGATCTAGCCTTGTGGCGTAAACAGAAGCCCTGGCTTTTTGTCCAGCTACTTTTTGCAAAGCTACATCAATATTTATGTTTTTATCTAATATTTCCGATATTTTAGGTGAATCTAATAAAAAATGATAACCAGATTTTTGTAAAATATCTTGGCGACGAGGAGAGCTAGAACACAAAACTAACTGATAGGTTAAAAACATTATGTTAAATCACTATTTTATTTTAATTAGCGGACTAATTTTATTTGCTTTTAGCGTGTACTTGTTTGTATACACTTTACTTCATACCGATCAAGATATGCAAGCTTTAAGCTTTGCTTTAGGCGATGAAAGACAAAGCTCTGCGTCTCCTATTATTAATTTTTCCAGACCTTTGGTAAAAAACTTTACTTTAAAATACGCTATACAAATAAAAGCAAAAAAATATAGAGAAAAAATAGAAAAACAAATTATTACAGCTGGTTTAGAAAACGAACTTACTGTTGATGAATTTATTGGCTTACAATTTTTATGGGGAGTGGGCTTTCCTTTATTTTTATTAGTATTAAATTTTGCATTGCAAATGGGAATACCTACCCCGTTAGTAATAGGTATTGGCTTTTTGGGAACTTTGTTTCCAAACTTTCATTGTCAAAACAGTAAAAAAAAACGCCACCTTTCTATTATAGAAGACCTTCCCTTTTTTATTGATCTACTATCTTTATCTATCGAAGCGGGCTTAGATTTTATTGGAGCCATACAACGAATTAGTGAAAAATTAGGAGACGATCGTATACTATGTAAAGAGTTAAAAATTGTATTAAAAGATATTAAATTAGGTAGCTCTAGAGAAAAAGCCTTAAAAAGTTTAATGCATAGACTAGATATCCCCGAGGTTACCAGCTTTTGCTCTATGATTATCGATGCAGACAAAACTGGTGCCAGCATATCCAAAGTTTTAAATGAGCAATCTAAACAAATGAGAGGCAACCGACTATCTCGGGCAGAAAAGGCCGGGGCAACAGCTTCGCAAGCCATTTTACTACCTATGGTTTTATTTATTGTTCCTGCAATTTTTTTAGTGGTTTTTGCTCCTGTTATTTTACAATTTATGTATGGAAAATAAACCGATTTTATAATTATATTAATTAATGATTTTTTATTTTAAAAGGGCTTAATAAATATGAAACTAATTAACCAAAAAAACTCTAAAGTATTAAGCACAAAAGTGCATATGGCCCGTAGTTTTAAATCACGATTAAAAGGCCTTATGTTTAGCAATCCCCTTGCCCATGGGCACTGCCTTTGGATTTCACAATGCAAAAGTGTTCATAGTTGTTTTATGAAGTTTACTTTAGATATTTTGTTTGTAGATAAAAAACTAAGAGTAATAAAAATTATTAAAGCCTTAAAACCTTGGAGGATAACTTTCTTCTATATTAAGGCTGATTCTGTAATGGAGTTTAATGCAGGAGAACTAAACAACATAAAAGTTGGAGATCAACTTTTATTACAAAAATAAAGTAACATTATGTGGTCTATTCAATTTTTAAATGGTCCTTTAAAAGGAAAGCATATACAAATTAACGATCAAGACATTGTTGGTCGCTCTAAGCAGTGTAATATTCACATCCCCCACAATAGTGTTTCTAAAAAGCATTGTCGTTTTTACTTACAAGATAACCAGCTTTACATTGAAGATTTAAACTCTAGCAATGGTAGTTTTATTAATGGAAAAAAAATTACTAACTCGCCAATAGAAAATGGCGCACAACTTAACTTGCACGATCTACAAGCCATTATCACTAGTGGCGAAAAAATAGTTAATTTTCAAAGCCCCTCTAATATAGAAACAAAAATAGAAAACAACACAAAGTTTTCTTCTGTTAAAGAGTTTTTAAACAACAAAATAGAAACAGCTTTATTGCCCGGCATTTACAAACTACCCGAGCTTTTAGATTTTCGCTATGTACTTGGCCTTTTATTAATTAGTTTTGTTTTAATTATGACTAGCTTATCCTATATTCCCTTAGGAACTTTGTTGCAATCGAGCATACAAAAAGAAAGTCAAAATAGAGCCTTAGGGATTGCAAAACATTTGGCTACTTTAAATAAAGTGTACTTACAAAAAGGCCCCAAAGCAGCTATTAGCACTTCGGTAGCCCTGCAAGAACCTGGGGTGGATCAAGCCTTTATTATTTCTGCAGAAAATAATCGCATTATTGCCCCTCTTAGTGAACAAGGACAATATCCACCCGAAAATATTAATAATTTATTTATTGGAATAGATAAAAATAATGAGTATTTTAAACAGCTAGATTCTAGCACTATTATAGCTATCAAACCCATTCAATTTTTAAGTCGATCTGCAGAGTTAAAAACACTAGCTTATGCGGTTATTATTTATAATATGGGAAGCCTTAGCTTTAGTGACGGACGAGCTTTAAGTTTATTTATCCAAACTTTATTTATTGGTTTGCTAATTGGCTCGATTTTGTTTTTCTTTTTATTTAAAATAATTAGTTACATTTTTAATCAATTAAATGTGCAGATACAAAGTTCTTTAGAAAAAAATCAAGGTACTGTTAATATCCCTTATCAATTTTCTGCTTTGCAAAAATGTATTGAACAGATTAATAATATTTTAAATCGCATTGTATTGCTTAAAGAGCAAGAAAATGCAGAAAGTTCTGCCCCCGCTACTCATTATGATAAGTTTGAAGAAGTTAACAAGGTCACTCAATTGATTGGCTACCCTAGTTTGATTTTAGATTATAAAAGCCACAAAGTAATTAGTACAAATCTTCAGGCTGATCAGCTTTTTGAAGAAAGTATATTGCATCAAGAAGTAGAAAATTTAGTCGACCAAAGCTTAAAATTAAATTTGCAAGATTTACTAGAAAGATCTAAACACGAAAGCAATGTTTCTGGATTTATAGAGCTGCAAGATTACACTTACAATATTGAACTGCAATTACTCTTTGGCCTTAAGTCAATAGATTATGCTTTATTGGTGTTTACTCCAAAAGAATAACTTATACTAAAGGGAGGATGGGCATAAGTAAAAATATACCAATTATACAGCTATGAATTTAAAATACACATTACACATTATATCCGGACCAAAAAAAGGTAGTTTTTTTAATATAAAAACGCAAAAATTAAGTTTGGGCCGCAACAATGATAGTGATGTTACTTTAGATTTCGACCCTAGCTGTAGCCGAAAACACGCCGTAATCGAAGCTCATGCTAATGGCTCTATTATTATTTATAACATCAGTAACAACAATAAAATTACGGTAAACAATAAAAACATTGACTCTAAAACTGCTTTAAAACATTTGGATAACTTTATTATAGGAAAAACCACTTTTAAAATAGAAATTCCTAACTTATTACAAGCCCAGCCAAACTCATCAGAGCAAGGATTTAATGACAATCATTTTAGCGCTAGCGCTAGTGCTAGTGCTAGTGCTAAAAAAAATTCTTATAAAAAACCTCTTGTTATTGCTGGCGTGCTTATGCTTATGCTTTTTATTCTTCTTCCTGCTAAAAAAGAAAAGAAAAAAAAGGCATTTACTAGTTTTCAAAATATAGAAAAAGAAATTGCAAGTATTCAAGAGCAAACTACTACGCTGTACAAACAGCAGCAACAAGATCGTGTAAGAGATCAACTTTACAAAAAAGCACAAATTTTTTATCTTTCTGGCTTTAGAGAATACAGACAAGGTAAATACCAAAACGCCTCTTCCTCTTTTCAAGCCTGCCTGTCTTTAATTCCCGACCATAAGCTTTGCAATCGTTATATTATTTTAGCTCGTCGTAAATTTTTAGAATTAGTGCAATATCATATACTATTAGGACAAAAATATTTAAAGCAACACCAAAACAAATCCTGCAAAACAGCTTTTAGAAATGTAATGATTATGCTAAATAATAAAAATAACAACACCTATAAAGAAGCAAAAGTAAACTTTCAGCTTTGTGCCTTGCGCTTAAAAGGACAATATTAATATATGGCTCAATTACTGATTACATACAAATCGCAAGACTATGCCGAGCTAGAACTCGACGAGCAACAAGAGTATATTATTGGCAGAAGCCAAGAGGCCGATATTCCTTTAGAGGGAGGGCAGTCTTTATCTAGAAAACACAGTAGCCTTTACTATCAAGGCGGCTCGTGGGTTATAAAAAAATTATCACGCTCGGGAGAACTACTTTATAAAAATGAATTGATAGAAGAACAAGTTTTAGAAAACCAAAGTGCATTTACTATTGGTGATTTTGTTTTTTTATTTCAAACCACTACCTTAGAGAAAGATTTTGATACCAATCAAGAACAAAAGGCCGAAGAGTCAGAAGACGAATACAAAAGCGAAGAAGGCGAAGAAAGCCACGAACCCGAAGATGCACAAACCCCTTCCGAAGACAAAGAAAGCCCCCTAGAGTTAGACAATGAAGAGGTTACTTCCGAATATACGGCAATTATTAAATCTAACTTATCCGCACAGTTAAATATTTACAAACCTGGTAAAAAACTTTCTGAAAGTGTTAAATTAACCGAAAATTCATGGATTATTGGCCGAGCAACCGACTGTAATACTAACATTAACTATGGAAAGTTAAGCCGCTATCATTTAGAAATAAATAAAGACAGTAGTGGTTATTGGGTAACCGACTTAGGCAGTGTAAACGGAACTAAACTTAATGGGGATAAATTAAAGAAAAATGAATCGCAAGAACTAGCTCATGGTGATACTATTGAAGTTAAGAAATTAAAAATTAGCTTTGAAATTATTAATGAAAATTATCAAAACTTTCAAATAGCCTCTACGAAAACAGAAGCAGAGTTACCCCTTGAAAACAATCTCACTGGCTTATCTGCCGTTGTATATGCAATCAAAGAAAAGCAATACTTGTATATTGGAGTTTTCGCTATACTAGTAATGGCTTTTTTATTTTCTTTAGAGGATAAACCCACTATTGCAAAGCACACAAACAAAACCAACCAACTAAAGCCCGGGCAAATTCAACTGCTAGAAGATAATTTACGCTTGGCACAAACTCATTATACTAGTGGAAAATACCAATTGTGCAGTGCTATTTTAAAAAAAATTCATGCCTCTATGCCCTCTTATAAAAACTCTAAAGAATTAGAACACTATTGCCAACAAGCCTATCAGCTTAGCCAAGATCAAAAAGAAAAAAGGCGACAGGTGGAAGAAAAAGAAAGAATTAACAATAAAATTTTATCTATTATAGAAAAATGTGAACAAAATTTTACTTCTAAAAAATCATCCGACACAGAAACTAATCGCTGCCTATACCCTGCCATTGAAATTAACCCCAACCACCCTGGTATTGCAAACTTAACCGCCTTAATAGAAACCAGAAAAATACAAACTGCAAACATAGTGGCTACTAATAAAAAAAATAAGCAATCCTATCAAAGGGGTTTAAGAAAATATCGAAGCGCATTAAAATTATATAAAAAAAATCAATTACGAGTTTCTATCAAAGCCTTTAAAAGTTTTTTAAATAATTCTTATTATGGAGTTAGCCACTTAAAAGCAAAGGCAAAAAAAAATCTACAAGCAGCAAAAAAACGATTTAATATGATTATCAACTCATCTTTTTTTAAGTGCAAAACGGCTTTTGATGATAAACAATACAAAAAAGCATTTTCTTTTTGTAAAAAAGTATTACAGCAAGATCCTGAAAATATAAAAACTTCTGCCTTGATAGAAACAGTAATACAAAAATCACGGCAACAATTAAAAGACATTTACAAAGACTCTGTTTTTGAAGAAAGTGTGGGCTCGGTAGAATTAGCCAAAAAAATGTGGCGAAAAATGATAAAAAAAGGTATACCTAATAAAGAGTACTATGAAAAAGCAAAAAGAAAGCTACAAAAGTATGAAGGTTTATAATTGGTAATTTTATGCACTTAAATGAACTATATTTTAACAAGAATATTAAAACCCCCAAAACCTTTGTAAATAAATACGAATCTGACCTAGTGTTTTACACTTTTATAAGATGCTGGGGCTTACCCATTGACCCTACCTCTTTATCAGAAGACATTTTTAATGAATTTCAGCTCTTACAAGAAGATACAGAGGCCACCACCCCTTTTGCTTATGAAAATAACTTATCCTTAGAGGAAAATGCATTAAAAAGTAGTTTAAAAATTTTAAATGCAAAAATATTTTCTGATTACAATCAAAAGGAAATTCAATTTGGTATAGAGGTTACTAGCCTTTGCTTAAAAAATAACTATTTATTTTGGGCCAGTTTGGGGCAGCCCCATTTACTGTTGCACAGAGCTTCCATAGGCTTAATACAATTACATAGTCAAAATGATTTAAGTTTTGATTACTCTAATTCTTCTCAAGACCCTTTGCCCAAAGCGGTTTTAGGTTTATATAACACCGCTAATATTATTGTAAATAAAGTACAGCTACAAGATGCTGATAAATTATATTTAATTAGTAGGCCTTATGTTAGTTCTAATATTTTTAAGCTCGACTTAGAAGATACCACCTTAGAAAAGGTGGCCAAAAGCTTAAGCCAAGATAATAACCAACTGTCTTTTTGGGTTGGAGAGCTAAGTTAGTCTAGCTGTTCTGTGGTAGCGTCATTAGAAACGGTAGCGTCATTAGAAACGTTGGCGTCTTCTGTTAACTTAGAAAACTGAATGTCCTGCCCCTGCTCTTCTGCTAAATCGTTTAAATGTTGAGTATATTCTTTTGGAGTAATTACTTTGTCTTTTAAGTTTTTTTCTACCATACGAATATCAAATTTCATTTTATTAATTTGGTCTAATAACATACTATACACCCCTTGCAATAAAAAATAACTTACTGATTTCTCTTAAAAAAGTCAACTCTTAGCTACTCTTTCAAAATATAGAACTTATTTTGTAAAAATAGTAAGTTTTAGTGCCAAGTTTCTGATTCTTCAGAGTTATCTATTACTAATTTTAGGTGCCGATTTCCAAATTTGGCCACCTTTTTAGGCTTTAAGTAAATAAACTGCAAATATAAAAAACCCACCAATAAACCTCCCAAATGAGACAAATTGGCCGTTGGCCCTCCTAACCCATGATCTAATAAGTTAAAAACTTCAATACCTGCTAATAATAAAACCAAATTTTTTGCTTTTATGGGAAATATCATCATAAAAAAAATAATACGATTTTTAAAAAGCAGCCCATAGGCAGCTAGCAACCCAAATATAGCAGCAGAAGCCCCAACAACGGGAATACTAAAAACAAAAAGTGATTTAGAAAAAAATTGTGCTACAAAAAAAACTCCGCTGTAAATAAAAGCACTGCCTATGCCACAAAGTAAATAATATTTGAGAAAAAAAGAGGGTCCCCATTTTTTTTCTAATTCTGAACCCAACATCCACAACATAAACATATTAAACAAAATATGGAATAAAGACTTAGAGTGTAAAAACATGTAGGTTACTGGTTGCCAAAAAAGAAAATCTTCAAACATAGTTTTTGGTGCAAAACCTAAATATTGAAAAATAAAATTATTATCTAAAATAAGACCTTGAACAACAATTACTAAAACAAACCACAGCAATACATTAAAAAAAATGATTTTTTTTACCATGGGACTAGAAGAAATAGTAAAATGAATTTGATATCCCGATGTCTTTAAACGGACTTTTTATCATCCTTTTCACTATCTTGGTCGGTAAGATTTTGTAAAGTAGAGCCAAAGTCACTAGTAAAGGCCGCTCCTTTATTTAGCTCCTCTGTAGCCATAGAAGTTTCTTCTCTCATTTGTGAACGCTGTGCTAATTTAATACTTAAACTAATACGACGAGCCTCTTTATCGATGGAAACCACTTCTACTTTAACTTTATCTCCCACAGAAACCACTTCGGACGGGCTTTCAATGCGTTTAGCAGATAGCTCGCTAATATGAATCATACCTTCAATAGTTTCTGTTAACTTAGCAAAAGCACCAAAGTCTACAATACGACTAATTTCTAATTCGTGTTGAGAACCAATAGGAAATTGAGTATCGATTACATTCCATGGGTCTTCTTCTAGCTGTTTAATACCTAGTCTTACTCGACCATTGTCTGTATCAATGCCTAAAACTACAGCTTTTACAAGGTCACCAACAGAGTAAATGTCGGTGGCATTATCCACTCTTTTTGTCCAAGAAAATTCAGAAATATGCACTAAGCCATCCATTTCTTCAGATAAGCTAATAAATACTCCAAAGTCTGTAATAGAAGTTACCTTTCCTTCTATGATTGTTCCCACAGGGAAAAGCCCCTCTAAAGATTTCCAAGGATTTTCTTGTAATCGCTTTAAGCTTAAACTAATTCTATGACTATCTTTATCAATATCTACTATCATTACTTCTACTTCTTGGCCCACAGTGACTAAAGAATTAATGTTTTTCTTTTTATCCCAACTCACTTCGCTGGTATGAATTAAACCTTCAACACCCTCTTCTAAATTTACAAAGCAACCATAATCGGTAATGGATAAAACTTTTCCTTTAACTTTATCGCCTACAGACATAGAAGAAATAATTTTTGCCCATGGATCTTCTTGTAATTGTTTTAATCCTAAGTTCACTCGACCTTTGCTTTTATCTAATTTTAAAATTTTAACCTGAATTTTTTCTCCAAAAGTTAAAACATCTGAAGGGTGTTTAATGTGACTCCAACTCATATCGGTTACATGAATTAAGCCATCAATACCACCTAAATCAATAAACGCACCATAGTTGGTAATATTTTTTACAATACCAGGAAGAACTTGCCCTTCTTCCATATGCTCTAAAGATTGTTTGCTTAAAGTTTCTCGGCTAGCCTCTAATAAAGCACGACGAGACAAAACAATATTTCCACGCTTCTGATTAAATTTAATAATTTTTAATTTGTAAGTTTGCCCAACATAAGGAGCTAAATCTTTAACTGGGTAAAGTTCAATTTGAGACCCTGGCAAAAATGCCTTAACCCCAATATCTACATTTAAACCACCTTTTACTGTGGAAAGTACTACTCCCTCAACCACTTCTTCGTTTTCTGCAGCCTTAATTAAACTGTCCCATGCCTTCATCATATCCGCTCTATCTTTAGATAATACAACCATGCCGTTTTTATCTTCCGATTTAGAAACATAAACTTCCACAGGGTCGCCCACTTTAATATCAGGAACACCATCAATAAAACTAAATTCACTATTAGGTACTAAACCTTCGCTTTTATAACCAATATCTAAAACAACATATTTGTCGGTGATATTAATTACCTTTCCCATTACAACAGAATCTACAATGCTATTAATGGAATCTTCTTTAAATAAAGATTCAAAAGACTCTGTAGTTTTTGTTTTGGTAAATTCTGCCTGTTTAATGGCTTGTGGATTTTTTGCGATATTTGCGTCTTCTTTATCTAGCATATTTGCTAGGTCGGCATAAATGCCTGTTTGTGATGGTTTAATCATAAAAAATTGTATCCCCCTTTTAAGATAATACAAACTTTATAAAAATCTATACAAGAAAAGTCAAGGTAAAGAATTTTTAAGAGGGCTTTAAGAGTTTTTTAATACTCGCATATAATTGGTCTACAATTTCTTCAGCCGAGTATAAACTGCTATTTACACACAAAGCGTCTGCATGAATTTTTAAAGGAGCGGCCTTTCTAGAGCGGTCTTGCTGGTCTCTGTGCTTTTGCTGATCTTTTACTAGACTTTCTAACCGGCCCGTTTCTAAACTTCTTCTTTTCGCTCTATCTTCTAAGCTAGCACTAATAAATACTTTTAAATCTGACTCGGGAAAAACCACACTTGCACAATCTCGCCCCTCTGCAATAAAAACATTTTTTGCCAATGACTTCATTTGCCTTTGCTTCTCTAATAAAGCTAATCGAACACTTGGGTTTGCGGCTAATAAACTGGCCAAGGCTCCCACTTCTTCTCCCTTTAAATCTTGAGTATAGTTTTTTCCCTTATAATAAAATTGTGTTTCTTGAGGGTGTATTTGCACCTCCCACTGAACATTGTTTAAGACGGATAAGATTTTGGAGGTGTCTGAGGTTTCGATTTTTAACTGACTTACTAAAAAAGCAAGACCTCGGTAAAATATTCCCGTAGACAACCACGAGCCTTGTAACTTTTTGGCAAGTAATCGGCTAACCGTACTTTTACCAGAAGCTGCTGGACCATCAATGCTAACCACAAATACTTCTGACATGAATTTATGTATAAGGAGAATGAAGAAACCTTGCAAGTAATTTTTTTATTGCCTTTTTCTTTATATCTTAGCAGACTAACTCTTATGAGCTACACTTCGTTAAACTTTATAGATATTGATAGCCTGCTTACCGAAGAAGAAATAATGGTTCGACAAAGTGTTAGAGACTTTGTAAGCAACAGCATAGAACCCTTATTACAAGACTGTCATCGAGGAGAAAAATTTCCGAACCATCTTATCCCCGAATTTGGAAAACTGGGCCTATTAGGGTCTAATTTAAAAGGCTACGGTTGTGCCGAGCTAGGCTCTGTGGCCTATGGACTAACCATGCAAGAATTAGAACGGGGCGACTCTGGTATTCGCTCTTTTTGTTCGGTTCAAGGGGCTTTAGTAATGTACCCTATACACACTTTTGGTTCTGAAGAACAAAAACAAAAATTTTTACCAATGCTTGCACAAGGAAATGCCATTGGCTGCTTTGGCCTTACAGAACCCGACGCAGGATCAAACCCTGGAGGTTTAAAAACCACAGCAAAAAAAGTAGACGGTGGTTATATTTTAAATGGCAATAAAATGTGGATTACCAATGGTTGCATTGCCGATATTGCTATTGTTTGGGCTTATGTAGATGGAGTAATTAAAGGTTTTATTGTAGAAAAAGATTTTGAAGGTTTTTCGACAAGTACCATGAAAGGAAAATTTTCGCTAAGAGTTAGCGTTACCTCCGAGTTGCATTTTCAAGATTGTTTTGTACCCGATAGCCACCTACTTCCTAATAGCCAAGGTTTAAAAAGCCCTTTAAGCTGTTTAACTCAAGCCCGATACGGAATTGCTTGGGGAGTTTTAGGGGCGGCAAACACCTGCTACCAAACCGCCCTAGAGTACAGCAAAGCGCGTGAGATTTTTGACAAACCACAAGCGAGCTACCAACTGGTTCAAGCCAAATTAGCACATATGGTTCAAGAATTAAGTAAGGCACAACTCTTAGCTTTACAGTTAGGGCGATTAAAAGAAAAAAACCAACTAAAACATTGGCAAGTGTCTTTAGGTAAAATGAATAATTGCAAAATGGCCTTAAACATTGCCCGCGAAGCGCGCGATATGCTAGGAGCTAATGGAATTATTGATGAGTACCCTATAGTACGACACATGATGAACTTAGAATCCGTAAATACTTACGAAGGCACAGAAGACATTCACAAACTAGTGATGGGTGCCGAAATTACCGGCATACAAGCCTTTAGATAAATAAATTTAAAAAATTTAAAATATATTGTTTAGTAAATTTATAAGTAACCAAGGGCAAGCTTTGTATATAAAGCTTAGATTGGCAATTTTCACAAATTTTAAAAGCCACATTATTCATCTTCCACGGGCCAATAAAAAGATTAGGTATATTAATAACATTACCTACCTTTAATTCTTCTTGTAAAAAAAAATAATTTTCTTCTAAAAACGACAAGCTTATTTTATTTAATACTTTTTTTTGTGTAATACTTTTTTTCTCAGCAACTAACTGCACAGCCTGTGGGCTAGACACTTTGTTTAAGCGCACAGGTATAAAAAAATTTTCTCCTCTAATAGAAAATAATCGTAAATTTTTTAAAGGAGCGCTGTGTTTAAATAAATTTTCTGCAAAACGCTTTTTACTAAAAGCTAATAGCTTAGAAAGGCTGCCGTAACGGTTAAAGTTTGCATGGTTTTTCTTTTTAAACACAACCCTTTCTTGTAGTTTAGAATTGTTAATATTAAATAACAAAGACAAGGCCTCTGTGGAATGATTGGTAGCATTTAACAATATCACTAGCTCTTGAACTAAACTAGCGTCTCTTTTGTTAGAAAGCCCCCAATATAAAATATTTATCGCTTCTTGGTTTTTATTTAATTTTTGCAAAACTTTAGAATATAATAAATAGGCTTGTATATTATCTTCTTTTAACGAAAAATAATTTTGAAAATACGCAGCTGATAACTTCCAATTGTTTTTTTTGTACGCAACATAGGCTAAATTAAATAAGGCTAAAGAATCCCCTGGGTGTTTTTGTAATAACTGTTTTAATAAATAATTAGAGCAAGAAAAATATTTTAATTTATTACAAATACCTACCAAATCATAAGTGTTTTGTTTGTTTGTCGTTAACACCAAAGCGCTTTCTAAAACAATCGCTTTAAAACTATACTGACGCCAATATAAAAAGTGGCTAACAACAAGTAACACAAAAATACTGGACAAAACAAAGCGGTGCTGTTTTTTAAATAACATAAAAATTAAATAACTTTATTGTATTTACAAAAGGTTAAACTAAAATAAAATACTAGTTCTGACAACAATTTCAGAAGTTTTTAAGGCAAGTAAATCTTTCCAGCTTTGCCCACGATTAATAGTATTTTGTAAACCTATATTCATATTCATTTTATAAGCCATGTTCCACTGTACGCTCATATCTGCCGAATAACTTAGCTGGTTAGGTTCTGTCATTGGTGTTTTTTTATACAAAGATAGTTCTTGCCCTACACGGCCAGAAAAATGAAATTTGCTAGTTGCCAAATAACTTACCGATAAAAAATGAGACCACTTAGAAGTTTTTTTACCCACTTCTTGTTTGTCTTTATTTTTATAAGAGTTTTGCTTGTAAAGGTAACCATCTGCTTCTACTTTGTAATAGGTTTGTACTTTATAAAACGGGTAAGCACTAACCGAAGCATATAATTGGCTTCTGGTTCTTAATAAACTACGCTTTGAAGAGCCACTTAAAGGCAAGTAAAGCCTTGCTCCCATTTTTGTTTTTAAAAACGCATTGGAGTAAGCGGAGTATTGATACTCCGAATAAAAGTCTCCAATTTGAATAGAGCCATCTTTTACCCGAGATGTTTCGTCTCGGCGGCCTGCTGTAGAAATATAAAAAGTAGGAACAAGAGAAATAGAAGCGGTGTTTCCTAAATAGTGTCTGGCTTTAAAATAGTTATACGAAAATAAGCCTCCATAACCATCTTTTAAAGAAACACTAGATTGAGAAGCCAAGCTATAAAAGCTCCAATGCCATATTTTTTTAGAATAAGAACCCTTGCTATAATGGGGAGATAATTTTTCCTCAGAAACAAGGTTGGCGGCAAAACTGCTGGTAGACCACAAAAATATTATACTTAGCAATAACCACTTTTTGCTTACCACTTTTTTACTCAACTCTTTCATACTTGCTCCTTTTCTGGCTGCTTTCTAGCTTGAAAAGTTAATACCATAGCCTAAAGGCAAAAGTTATAACTTTTTAAAGACTTTAACACCTTGCGAAAGGTAAGGATTTAAAATGGCTGTGAAACACAAATATAAGTAAACACTTGACATAAAAAGAAAAAATAATTGCTAACAAGTTTTGACATTAGCGCAAGAGTCTTTTACCTTATTTTCAGATTTCAATCACTTTTCCCTAAATAGGCCTATTTTATGAATATTTTAAAAATAGTATTTTCTTGCTTAATGTTAATAGCTTGTTCGCACTCTCCCCAATGGAGCAAAAAGCAAAAGCCTAACACTGTTAGTGTTATGACCTATAATTTAGAAAACCTATTTGATACACTACACGACAAAGACCGCGAAGATTTTGCCTATTTGCCTAAAAACCAAAAAGGGCCTTACATTAAAGAGTGTAAAAAAATTCGTAATACTTATTATCAAAAAATTTGTTTAACCTTAGATTGGACACAAAGTGTTTTAGATAAAAAATTAGATAATTTAGCCACAGCTATTTTACAGGTTAATAAGGGGCGAGGACCAGATATTTTAATTGTAACCGAAGTGGAAAATTTAAATGTTTTAAAGCAACTTAATAAAAAGTTAAAACGCGCACACTATAATATTACTCATATTGAAGGTTTTGATAAAAGAGGTATTGATATTGCCTTTCTGTCTAGGTTAAAAAGAAAAGGGAAACCAACCTTGCACCGCATTGCCTTTAAGGCCAAAAATGCAAGAGATAAAAAATGGATGATGCGCAGTCGTGGGATACTAGAGGCTACAATGATTCTTCCCTCAGGCGAGCTAGCCAATATATTTGGAGTGCATTTTCCCTCGCCTAGAAACCCTACCTATTGGAGAGCTCAAGCTATTGAAACGCTTAACCGTTTAGTGAATAGATTACCAAAAAATAGATTAGCCCTTGCTGGCGGAGATTTTAATATTACCCGCAAAGAAAATAATAGAAAATATTTTTATGAAAAAATCTTGGGAAAAGTATGGAAAGTTTCTCACCTTATGGGCTGTGATTCCTGCCAAGGCACTTATCCTTATAAAGGCTCTTGGTCTTTTTTAGATGCCTTATTACTTAGAAGAGCATTACACCCATGGCATATTGATAAAAAATCTGTGGGCATTCCCAACAGAACCAGAGTACAGCTTAACCCCTATTCAAACCCCGCACGATTTAATGCAAAAACTGGGTATGGAACCAGCGATCACTTTCCTATATACTTACAAATTCAACTTAACAAACAAACCCTTCCCAAAAAATAAAAATCGTAATAATACAAAGCTATTTTATTAATTTTTATTTAAACCATGAAAAACAAAGAAAATCCTTTAATTAGCTTACTGCTAACTATAATAATCCCTAGTATATTATTAGAAAAACTAGCTGGGTGGATTCCTTACGAAAACGCAGCACTTATTAGTTTAATAATAGCTCTATCTTTCCCCTTAAGTTACGGGTTGTGGGATTATGTTAGTAAAAAAAATAAAAGTTGGATGGCACTTTTAGGTGGAATTAACATTGGTCTTAGTGGTGGCTTTGCCGTGTTACAACTGTCAGGCCCCTGGTTTAGCATAAAAGAAGCAGCCTTTCCTTTTTTAATCGGAGTTTTTGTTTGGCTATCTGCTACAAAAAAGAAAAATTTTTTTCAATTAATTATAATGAACCCACAGTTTATAAATACGGCTTTGTTAAATAAAAAAGTAACAGAAACACAAGCTGGCGAAAAAATGAAAAAGCTGTTTGTTCGGTCTAATAAATTATTTGCTGTTTCTTTTTTCTTAAGCGCTTTGTTAAACTTTATATTAGCTTATAACATCTTTATCCCCATAACCGAGGTAGACTCTCATAAAATACAAGCTGTTTTAAATAGCCAAGTTTCACAAATGACATGGATGGGTTTTGTAGTCATTGCACTACCGCTTATGCCTTTTTCTTTTTATATTTTTATGGATTTTTTTAAAAGGCTAAAAAGTTTTTCTGGAGTAGGCTTTCAAGAATTATTAAATATAGAAAATTATAAAACAGAAAAATAATTTAGGGCTTTAATTCTTTCGATCTTTTTTCTAAATACTCTAAAAAAGGAAAGCCTTTTAAAGAAGACAAACTTTTTTTATCAAAACTTATCTTATTTAAAGTGTAATCCTTTTTTAAATTCGTTTTTTTATATTTAAGTAGTAGCTTGGTGTTTTTTTTATTCGATAATTTTTTTATGCTATCTGTGTTATCATTATCAGAAGTAGAAATGTTGTTTAACTCCACAGAGACACTAGATAAGTTAGCATTAGCTGATATATCAATATCCGCACTAGAAACAGAAAACCACTCTAGCTTTTTGTCTTTTTTAAAATTTAAAACACTGTCTTTTATTTTAGCATTAAATTTCCAAGAACCAGTTTTGAAAATATCTACTGTCCCCGAAAGGCTTCCTTTTCCAAAAGCTGGGCTAAAGGGCATAAAATAATCAGATTTTTTAATCCACTTTGCTAAAAAAGGGTTAACAAATTTTTTTGCATACAATTTAGAAAAATACAAATGGGTATCTTGTTTGGCTCGAAAAGGTTTTATTTTCCAATCGCTATTTTTTAAATGGGCTACCAATTCTAAACCCTTAAGTTTACAGTTTTTTACACTCATGCTTGATTTAGAAAAAAAAGAAGAAGAATTAAAAAACTGTAATTGCCCATTAAAGCTACAAGAAAGCCATGTATTTAATTCGGAAAACTTTATATCTATAAGCTTGTTTTTGTATAATAAATTTAAAGCCGAAGAAACAGGTAAGTAAGAAACGCTACCTGCCCATCGCAATTGCGATTGGTATTTGGGTTTTTTATGTTTGCTTGCCGAAAACAATAACTGTGTATTTAGTTTAACTACTCCCTCTTGTAAATGCCACCACCATTTTGTTTTTATACTGTGAGGGTAAATAAAAATTTTAGGTTGAATAGACTCTATGGTTTTAAACGAGTTATTTAAATACGGAAGTGTCTCGCCAGAAAGTAAAATAAATTTTGGCTTTTGATAAGATTTTAGTTTTAAATTTTTAATTAACATTAGTTTATTAAATTGATTGCTTAAAATAAACTTATTAACCTCTATTTGGTCAATCCATTTAATAAAGCTATCTATTTCTTGCTCTGCTTTATGATGCATAAAATAAGACATTTTATAACCAAAGCTTTTGGAAGACAAATTTTCACAAAAAGTATTTACATCCAAGTTAATATTATCTACCTCGATAGAACTAAAATAAAGTTTTCCCAATAATAAGTTTATGGGGTTAACCTTTATAAATACGGTATTTAACCGAAGCGTATCTACATCAAAACAAGTGTTTTCAAAAGGCTTTACAGAAACCTCAACCAAAGAGGATTTTAAACCAATGATAGGCAAAACTCCCCACTGAGATAAAGACAATTTAATATCTTTAAACTGAAAATGTAGCTTAGAGCTGGGTGTGTTTAAATACGATTCTACCCAAAATTTTAAATGCTTTGAAGATAAAGATAAAAAAAAGATTCCAGAAAAAATACCCACTAACAATAAGCTAGAAAACATCCATATTTTCCAGTGAACAGAAATGCTGGGCTCTTCTGATATTTCTAATCCGCTATTTAAATTTAAACTTGATGATTTCGTAATCTTTTTCCCCTTTGGGTGTTTTTATTTCTACAACATCTGATTTATTCTTTCCAATAAGTGCTTTTGCAAGAGGAGAAAAAATAGAAATAGTGCCTAACTTAATATCGGCTTCGTCCTCGCCAACAATTTGATAAGTCACTACTTTATCAGAATTTAAATCTTTTAAAGTACAAATGGCACCAAAAACAATGCAGTCAGATTGTACTTGCGAAGGGTCAATGGTTTCTGCCCTTGCCAATTTAGATTGTATGTCGGCAATACGAGCTTCATTAAGCCCTTGTTGTTGTTTGGCTGCATCATAGTCGGCATTTTCACTTAAATCACCATGGGCCCTAGCCACTTCGATAGCTTTAATAATGCGCGGCTTTTCGACATGTAGTAAATGATAAAGCTCTGCATCTAATTTTTCTTTTCCCTGAATCGTTAAAGGGTAAGTTTGACTAGACATATTTTTTCCTTTTATAAAGTTCTATGGTATTATAAACTGGTTTTTGTAATTTTGAAAACTACTTTTTTAACTAAATTGGTATAAAATTTAAAAAAATGAGCACAAAAAAAACACACATAATCCTTTTAAAAAGACTGCTGTCGGGCCGTAACAGCAGGCCTTTAGAAGCGCTTATTGAAAAAACCTCTTCTGTGGAGATTGCTCGACTTTTTGACAGCATTACCGAAAGCCAATTAAAAATTTTGTTCTCTGCCCTGTTGGCCACCAACAAGTCCACTTTGGTTTTACTAGCCACCCCTACTAAAAAAGCCGAACAAGTGTTTGGGCAATTAAAAATAGACCAGCAAATTAAAATTTTTCAAAACAGCAGCCCTTCTGAAATTATTCAAATCTCTAAAATTGTTAAGCCAGAAAGCTTGTACTCCATGCTGACCAGTGAGTTACCGCCTCGTAAGCAACAAACTATACAAAAATTATTAAAGTACCCCGAACAATCGGCAGGTCGACTAATGTCTGCCGATATTTTTCAAATTGATGAAAATTTAAATGTTAAAGAAGCTACTAATAAACTAAAAAATTGGGCCACTAAAAACTCGGTGTATTATATTTATTGTGTAAACCAATTAAGTAAAATTACAGGGGTAATTTCTTTAAGACAATTAATTATAGCTCCCGACGAAGAACTTATTAAAAATATTATCAGTACAAAAAATATTATTAGCATAAGTGTTGCTAGCAGCGAGCTGGATATTGCCGAACTTTTTACCCAATATAATTTTGTAGCCTTGCCTGTATTAGACGAAGAACAAAAGTTTGCAGGCATTATCACTATCGACGAGGTGGTAGATTTGTTACAAGAGCAATTGACCAAAAATATTTATGTGCAAGCCGGCTTGCAATCAGATGATCGTATTTTTACTCCTATAAAAAGAAGTTTAAAGCACCGCCTACCTTGGATGAGTTTAAATTTATTTTTAGCTGGTATTGCCAGCTTTGTCGTGTCTTTGTTTGAAAACACGATGAGCGAATTAATTTTATTAGCCAGTTTAAAAAATATTGTAGCCGGGCTTGGAGGCAACACCGCCATACAAAGTTTAACGGTGGTGACTCGAGGGCTTGCCACGGGAGATTTTCATTTTATCTCTAAATGGAGAGTTCTTTATAAAGAAGTAATGGTTGGCTTATCCATAGGGGTTGTTACAGGCCTTGGCGCAGGAATTTTAACTTACCTTTGGAAGCAAAATGCATTGGTGGGGGTAATTATTGCCATTTCGATGGTGTTAAACTCTATTGTTGCTTCTTTGTTAGGAACTAGCATCCCCATTGCACTAAAATCTTTAGGAAAAGACCCCGCAGTTAGCAGCGGTGTGGTGGTTACCACTTTAGTAGATATTTTTAGCTTTGCTTCTTTTTTAGGGATTGCAAGCTTTGCTTTAAAATATTTTACTTAAAACTACAAAAAGCTTTGCTTTAAAATATTTTACTTAAAACTACAAAAAGCTTTGCTTTAAAAATTAAGGGGGGGGTTTTTTAAAGAGCCTGCCCCACTGTGACCACCCAGTGATAATTTATTACTATTTAAAGCGTCTTTAGAAATAATTTTTACAGAATAACCCACTCGTCCTCCCGATGCACAAGCACCCATAACGGGAGCTTTTTCGGCTTTTCCCCACTTGGTACACTTTTGAAAAGCGTTTTTATTAAATGTGTATGTATAAGGCCCGTTAGGAATCCAGCCCGTTAATAAGAGTTCGGGATTGGTGATAAATTTTCCGTATTCAGTATCTACCTTATTATTTGTAGTTAATGCTTCTATTCTTTTTTTTAAACTGGTATTTTTTGAAGGCAAATAATTTCCCATGTCCTCTCTAATAACAACAGCCTTCTTACTAGCTTGTGCCTTGACCACCCTTTGCATAAAAGAATTTTTAGCATCAGGAAAAACCGAATAATAGGTAATATCAAAATAATTAGGGTTAAGCACAGCTATCTCTCTACTTCTAGGCGATTGGTTATCTCCACCCTCTTTTGGTAGTTTAGATAATGTAGTTTCGTCTTTTAAAGCGAACGATCCGTTTTTTATATTACCATTAAAAGCGGATTGCAATAAATGACTTAGGTTAAACCTTACCCCATTTTTTACAGAAACAGCTGCCAAAGCCTTGGAGGAAAGCAAACCCATTTTATCTCCCGGAAAAAGAGAAAAGTTAGGAACAAATTCTTGAACCGTGCTTTTTGTTTCGCTTTGTTTACCTCTAAAGGTGTCTCGCGGAGGCAATAAAAGGTCCACGCGCTTACTTAAATCAGTAACAGACCAAGGCTCGCTATGTCGCCAAGTTTTACCATACCACGGGCCCACTCTGCCACCAAAAGGTGTAGCAAAGGCTACCGCCTTTAAGGTTACTGGCTTACCTAACCAAAATAATTCTCTGGGTTTAGTTGTGGCGCTAACCCCCGCGTACACCCTGTACCAAGGATTTTTTTCCACACCCACGGTTAAAAACTCAGGGTCATTAACCGCAGGGTTATTTAAAAACTTTGTAATATTTTCTAGTTTTCTTCCCGTGGATTTATATATAGATCGTTGCACTTGGGCAACCATGGCTGAAGATTGGCCAGGGAAATGGAGTTGAAAAGCCGCCAAACCCACATTATTATTCTTAGGTAAAAATAGCTTAGGAGCTAAAATAGTTGGCTCGCCACTGAAACAGCCTTGACCTGGCGGAGCCTTTAGCCTAGCGAAAATAATGGCGGGGTTAACAACAATAGGAACTAGCCATTTAGAAAGCTTAACCTTATTATTACTACTTACCGAATTATATAACTTAAAATTAGAAAAGTTAATGGACTGAGCATTAGCATAGGATAAATTTTTTGTTAAAACTTTAAAAGCTCCTTCTTTTATAGAGCGACCATCAATGTCAAAGCTTTTAGATAAATCTTTAGCCACTGTATATAAAATTTTTAACCGGTTACTTTGTTCATGATCAAAGGCCGTTAAAAGGCTACTTGCATACACAATTTGCAAAGAATCTGCTCCCTTACAACTTTCGGCAAATTGTGCGTTAAACTGGGCAATACTACTTCTCACACCAGCAACACTAACCGCAGACCCTGCAATACTTCTAGGCAGGTCTAACGCATTTACTTGAAAATTTAAACTTCTACAAAATTGATCTTGGTTTTTGGTATTCCCACTATTGCCTTTTGTCTTGATCTCCCATGGATGAATATCGGCCATACAAATAACAGGCACTAGTTTACACTTCCCTGCAGGACCAGGGTTTGCTGAATAGTTTACAAATCCCTTAAAGCAATTATTTGTAGGTCCAAGTTCTCTTGCGGCAGGGTGAATAAGTTTATTGGGGGATTTTCCCGGAAATGTCGGCGGCTTTGTATTGTTGGTCATCGGACTAGTTCCTAATACTAAATACCTCCAAGATAATAATTTCCAAGCTTGGCGAATTTGGTAATTTTGGTGAGCAATAGTATTTAAAGATTCGGCTTGTCTTTGGGCGGCGTAATAGGCGGCTAAATCCACCGAGTTTTGTAAATTTATTTTATCGTGCACTATAAGGCCAATGTTAATAACCATGGCAAATAAAACAAATAGCACTTGAAAGATAAGCACAATAAAAACCGCCATTTGGCCGTTTTTATTTAACAATAAGTTTATACAGATAGGTTTTAAGCTTTTCATTAATTATGTTATCCACAAAAGGGTTTGACCCTCATATAAAAATTAGAAGGGTTTAAGCCTTCTATTTATAGAGTAAATCTTCTTGCCTTTAGAGGCAATTCTACTAGACTTTAATCATGTGTTATTTATTACAAACCTTGTTGCGAGCCTGTCCTTTTTTGTTAATGATACTTTCTGTAACTAGCATGGCCGCGCCCGTTCCTTTACCACTACAAAATAATCAAACAAAATTGTCGCAACTTTGGGATATTAAACACAATATATTTTCGCAAAAAGAAAAAGTGGGTAACTGGCGACAAAAACTAAGTTTTGATACAAAAACGAAAGTCTTTACTATAGATAACTACTCGCTTCGTAAAGAAAACTTAGGGGCACAACAAATTGAAGAATTTTTAACTGCCAAAAGTAATATCCGTTTAGAGCCTGTGTCTTATTATTATGTTTTTAAAAAAAATAGGGAAATTTTAAAAACCATAAAGGCTAGGTTTTATAAAAAATGGCAAACCAAAGTATTACTTTCTAAATCAAAAGCCTTTATAAAAAAACGAAAGGTAGGACGATTTAAAAATACAAACCAACTATGGGTTAGCGCACAAATTACTCAATACAAAGGCGGTAAAATTTATAAGCAAGTGTTTAATAAAGCCTTGCCCGCCCCCGTATTTTTAAGTGCTTTTTTAAGCTTGGTATTAAGCCAAAAAATAGCAAATAATCAACCCACACACCCCCTAACTAATAAACACTTAACCACTAAGCATTTAACCACTAAAATTGGCTTACAAAAAGCCCTCGCCTTTACCAGCTTTTCGGAAGAAAATTTACAAATAGAAAAAGGCACTGCCACATTAACACAAACCCAAGATAATGCCTTTACATGGAAGTCTCAATATAAAGACTATAGTTTTAACACCACTATGGACCGCAAGGGAAAGTTAATTAAAACCAACATGCCCTTAAGACAACTACATAGCCAAATTATTTCTCTATAATATTGCATTCTAACAGTGGCCTTAGTAAGGTTTAAGTATAAATACTAGCTTAAACTTTAAATATGTTTATTAAAAAAATTTTTTCTCTGTTAGGGATTGCCTTAGTTATATGGGGAGTAGCTAGTTTTTCTTTTTTATTAATTCACCTTATACCAGGAAACCCTGTGGATCAGATTTTAGGTGACATGGCCTCGGCGATGGAAAAACAAAAGCTTTACTACGCATTGGGCTTAGATCAAAGTCTGTTTCAACAATACTTACATTTTTTTAAAGACTTGCTTCATGGAAATTTTGGCTACTCGTTATACAATAAAGTTTCTGTAGCTAGTTATTTAAAAGAAAGCTTGCCCGCTACCATCGAACTTAGTTTAGCTGCCATGTTTATGGCTATTGCTTTTTCTATTCCCTTGGGAGTGTTTTCGGCTTTAAAAAAACACTCTATTTTTGATAATAGTTTTTCTATCTTTTCTTTATTTACCTTATCTACTCCTGGCTTTTTGTTAGGGCCTTTTTTAATTTGGCTACTAGCTTTGCGGTTTCCTATATTTCCTGCAGGAGAAAGGGGCACACTAATGCATTTATTTTTACCCGCATTAAGTTTAGCCCTACCCTTGGGTGCGATTTTAACACGCGTTTGTAGAAGCTCGCTATTAGACACGCTAGCCGAAGATTATATTCGCACCGCAAAAGCCAAAGGCCTTTCGAATTTTAAAATTTATTTTAAACACGCTTTAAAAAACGCCATAGGGCCTGTGATCACCACCATCGGTTTGCAATTTGCAGCCCTTTTAACAGGAACAGTAATTACAGAAACCATTTTTGACTGGCCTGGTATCGGAAAATTATTATTAGATGCCATTAACCAAAGAGACTACCCCATTGTTCAAGCTTGTGTGCTAGTAATAGCACTCATTTATGTATTTATTAATTTACTAACCGACTTTGCTCATCAATATTCGCAGGCTAACCGACAATGACTATAAAAATTAAAGTTTTTTTATCGCTTTCTACTTTTCTTTTATTACTACTTAGTGTGGTAGCCCTCTTTGCCCCTTGGATAGCACAGCAAGACCCCAATGCTATTTACTTGCATTTGCAATACTCCCCACCCAGCCAACTTCACTGGTTTGGAACCGACAGCAACGGTAGTGATATTTTTAGCAAAGTGGTTTGGGGAACTCGCTTAAGCTTAGGGATTTCTGTTACCGTAGTTTTCATTAGCGCCATCATCGGGCTTTTGCTAGGAAGCCTTGCTGGTTTGCTAGGTGGAAAAACCGATTATATTATCATGCGTATTACAGACATGGTGTATGCTTTTCCTAATTTTTTATTTGCTCTTTCTTTAATTGCTTTTTTAGGCCCCTCCTTTAAAAATTTACTTTTTGCTTTATGCTTTAGCTCGTGGGCTAGTTATGCTCGCTTAGTGCGCTTAGAAATTTTATCCCTTAAAGAAAAAGATTTTATTCATAACGCCAAAGCTTTAGGGTCTAATTGGGCTCGTATTTTATTTTTTCATATTTGGCCTTCGCTAATTAACCCCATACTCGTTTATATGACTTGCTCTGTTGCAGGAATAAGCATTGCCGAAGCGGGATTAAATTTTTTAGGCTTAGGCGTTTCGCTAGACACACCATCTTGGGGAGCTTTGCTAAATCAAGGAAGGGCTTCGTTAAGCACAGCCCCTTACATTAGTTTATTTCCTGGCCTAGCCATTTTAACTTTAGTATTAGCCTTTAATTTATTAGGTGAAGGTTTACGAGAATATTTAGACCCCAAAAAAAAATACAGTATTTAAACTATAAAAATCGATGACCAAACAATTATGAAAACAAAAAAACCCTTCCCTTTTGGAAATTTATTTTACATTGGTATTAAAGGCTACACTTTAACCAGCGAAGAAAAACAATGGATTATACAAAACGATATTGCAGGCATTACACTATTTAAAAGAAACCTTGCCAACCCTGCACAACTTAAGGCCTTGTGCCAAAGCATTCAATCCCTATCACAACATACCCAAAGTCAGCTTCCCCTTTTTATCGCCATTGATATGGAGGGGGGAAGAGTTCATCGCCTTCCCAAAGAACACTTTTTAACTTGGCCTGCGGTGGGCAGTTTATACATTAAAGAAGACTTAAATACCTCTAAAAAAAATGCCTTTAAACACGCCCACAGCATGGGACTGTATTTAAAATCTTTGGGCATCAATGTAAACTGGTCGCCCTGTTTAGATATTTTTACCAATAAAGATAATGCACTTATTGAAGACAGAGCTTTAAATTATAATCACTTTAACCTTCAACAATCCCTTGAAAAAAATAGCACAAAGCCTTTAAAAGACTACCAAATAGTAAATGCTTTAGGGGTTGAACTTTTAAAAGGTTTTAAAAAAGCCTCTATATTATCTTGCGCCAAACACTTTCCTGGTCACGGCAACACCACAGTGGATAGCCATGAAAACTTACCTGTGGAAAATAGAAGTTTAGCCTTACTAGAAAATCGCGAGTTACAAAGTTTTATTATGTCCATAAAACAAAATGTTCCTTTTATTATGACCGGTCATATTTTATTTAAAAATATAGACAAACACTTACCTGTTAGTTTATCTCCTTTTTTTATTCAACAGCTTTTAAAAAAAAAGTTGGGCTACAAAGGCGTTGTTATTTCTGACGATTTAGACATGAAAGCATTGCAGGCTTACTCCCACTCCCAAAAAGCTCAAATGGCTTTAAAAGCCGGTTGCGATATGTTGCTATACTGCAACTGTCCTTTGTCTGCTAAAGAGGCCTTAGAGTTTTTAAACCAAAATGTAGGGAACACAGAAGGCTATACAGAAAGCTATACAGCGCTTTTAGCTAGTCTTAAAAAAGTAAATACCCTTAGGTCTAAGCTTTAATTGGCTTTTATAATAATCGTTATTAACGGGCTTAAAGCTTTTATTTTAATAAAACGACTAACTGTCTATTTTTTATACAGTTTTGTGTGTGTAAGTAGGCTTTTTGAGGGGTAAAAGCCCCTTTTAACTGCAAAAAAAACCCACTTCGCAGGCACGAACCTTGCTTATTTAGACATAATAATAGTGCGTAAAAAAATAATAAGTAACCAAAGCATTATTTAAATAACTGGTAATGATACCCAGGAGCAAGTATGTGGAAATACAACCGAACAACTAAACTATCCTACTTAGCATGGTCTTGCATTCTTCATATTGCAGCCGTGGCTCTTATGATTTTAAGCCCTATAACCGAGCCCGACAAAGAAACATTGGTGGAAATCACCTTTCATGTGGCTGGCGATGGGGTAAACCTAGGAAGCAGAAAAGGCGATTCCACAAGTTCCCTTAAGGCTAAATCTGCCCCTACCAAAAATGCATTAAATGATTCTTTACTAAGTAACTTAGAAGAAAAAGTTAGCAAGAGTGCCTCTAAATACCAAAAAGCAAAATTGGCGGCCGCCAAAGCCACCAATACAGAAGCTGCCTCTGCAGAAACTTCTAGTTTAGAGCCAGAGCTAGACCAAGCCGAACAAGCCCCTGTCGAAACTGCCGTACAAGAGGTTGCAAAAACCCCTGTAACACAACCACAAGAAGTGGTTAATGCCGAAGCTGCGGCCATAGCCGAAGCAGAAGTAGAAATGGAAGATAATTTAGTAGAAGATAATTTAGCAGAGGATAATTTAAACGAAAAATCCTTAGAAAGTAACGACACTCCTGTGGCCGATAATACACCCGAGCCCGAAGAGTCTGGTTTAAGAAATTTAGTAAAAAAATCTTCTGTGTCTGTACCTAGACAACAGGTTTTAGGAAAGCGATCTTTTAAATCTAGTCGAGTTAGTACTTTGGGGAAAAAACGAAACTCTCGCAAAAAAGACAGCACTTTAGGGAAAGCGCGTAAGCTTTCTAAACGAAAAAGTGCTTTTGCAAAACGAAACAGCAATACCCAAAGAAAAAATATTTTAGGGAAAAAGCGCACGGCCGTTAATAAACCCAATGCTTTTGCAAAACGAAATAGCAATGCTAATAGAAAAAGTGCTTTAGCACAAAACAGAAAAACTTCTAAACAAAAAAGTGCTTTTGCAAAACGCAGTTCCAAAGCCCGAGCCTCTAGTATGTTTGCAAAAAATGCCTCTGCCAACCACACTCGTCCCTCTGGAGCTTTAGGAAAAAGAAACCAATCAGGAACTCGCACGGGTTCTATATTTGGAAAAGGCAACAAAGGTACAGCAAAAAAAACGAGAACAGCAAGTGCTTTGGGTAATCGATCTCGAGGTAACCGACCTCGTGGAAGTGCTTTTGGAAGAGGTGGAGCTGGTTCTCAAAAAACCTTTGGCCTACCAAATGGTATTCGCGATGCGCGCAGTTTAAAACAATTGTCTGGCAATCCTGTTCCTTTTTACCCTTACCCTTCTCGATTGCAAAAACAGCAAGGGGTTGTGTACTTAGTGTATTATGTAAATAAGCATGGAAGAGTAAGCCAAGTAAGAGTGCATAGAAGTTCTGGTTTTACTAAATTAGATAACTCTGCAAAAAAATCTATTGCTCGCTATAGATATTACAAAGGACAATCGGGTTATGTTATTCACCCTGTGGAATTTACTTTAAAAGGTACGGTAAAAGTAACTACTAACGGAACCAGCAGTATCTAAACAAACTGGCCCGAAATAATAGTCATAAAAAATTGCTAAAAATATAAACGCCCTCGCCGAGCCGAGCTACTAGCCTAGCTACTAGCCTAGCTACTAGCCTCGGTGCGATTTATCGTGATTGCAAGAATGCTTTTTGTCTTTTTTACCGTGATGGCCTTCGCCTTTGTGATGGCCTTTTTCTTTGTGATTGCAAGAATATTTTTTGCCTTTGTGATGGCCTTCGCCTTTGTGATGGCCTTCGCCGTGATGGCCTTCACCTTTGTGATTACAAGAATATTTTTTGCCTTTTTGATGGCCTTCGCCTTTGTGATGGCCTTTTTCTTTATGATTACAAGAGTAGCCTTCGCCTTTTTTGCCTTTGTGGTGACAAGCCACGCCGTCAGCACATGCGAAAACAAAACCAGAAAATACAAATACAAAAAAACCAATAATTACACTTTTTTTCATAGCAATCTCCTTTACTTAAAATAGTTATTTAGTACAACAAGTGTAGCTTGTTACAAAAACAGTACAAGTTTAAAGTGTAAAAATGCAACAAGTTATTAAAAATGCAACAGGTTATTAAAAACTAAATAAGTTATTAATTTAAAACGGTTTTTTATAAGTATTATTATAACCAGCTAGTAATCTAAAGTCGCGTTATCTATTAAAAACTGCATCATAGCTTTTAAACTTAATTTATCATGCTTTCCCGATTTAGTAATTAAAGAAGACTCGGTAAATCCTGGCAAAGTGTTAATTTCTAATAAATGCATCTGCTGGTTTTTATCTAAAATAAAATCTGCTCTTCCGTAATGGCGAATATCTAAAAATTGAATAATCTGTTTTACACTTTCTTGCCCCTTGGCTAAAGGCGAAGAAGGCTCTTTTTTAGACAACGGACTATTTATGGTATCTTGATTGGGTTTTTTTAATAGTTTATAATGGGTGCAACCCTTGGTGTATTTATTTTTATAATCATAAAAGCCCGTTTTAGTACTAATTTCAATGGGAGTTAAAAAATTATTATCAAAAAAAGGAATAGTAATTTCTGCCCCTTCAATACACTCTTCTATTAAAACTTGCGAATCTTCTTTTAAAGCTTCTGTAATTGCTGTTAAATATTCGGACTCTTTTTTAATAATAAAAGTGCCCAAGCTAGACCCCCCTCTAGATGGCTTTACTACTAAGGGCAAACCTTGTTGTTTTAAAAAATCTTGCGCTTTATCTAAACTTTTTTTAGTTATGCAACAGTATTTAGGAGTAGTAATATTTAAAGAAGTAATAATTTTTTTAAAAATAACTTTATCCATACACACCGCAGAGGCTAACACTCCCGAACCCGTATAGGGAATTTTTAAGTACTCTAAAAGCCCTTGTAAAGTTCCATCTTCTGCATACTGGCCATGAACGGCTAAAATGGCTTTTGTAATTTTTTGTTTTATTAAATTTTGGCTTAAATTATCGTCGGCCTCTAAAAGGCAATACGAATAGCCCAAATTTTTCATAGCTTTTTGTAAACTTAAAGAGGTTTGATAACTAATGGCTTTTTCCGAGCTAGCTCCACCTTGAATTATGGCAATGTTTTGTATTAAATCTTTAGGCATTGTATATTTTTAAAATCCTTTTTTTTAAGAAACCTAATTAAAGCTTCCCATTAATTTTACTTCTAAATTTAAAGCAATATTTTTTTTTTCTAAAACTGTATTTTGTATTTTTTTAATCAACAAAAAAATATCTGTCGATTTAGTTCCCTTTTCTGCAACAATAAAATTGGCATGTAACTGCGAAACCGACGCCCCTCCCACAGAAGCTAATTTTAACCCACACTCGTCAATTAATGCTCCTGCCGAATATCCTTTGGGGTTTTTAAACACCGACCCGCAATTAAAAGTATTAACGGGTTGTTTGGTTTTTCTAAAAACCTGTGCCTCTTGCACCTTGTTTTCAATAACTTGTTTTTGCTTTAAAGGTTTATCAAATTCTTTTGACGAAAAACAAAAGCCCACTTTAGTAATGATATCTTTGTTGGCGTTATTTTTATTAGATTGCCAATTTTTACAAGACCTGTATCCCCATAGTAGCTCGGATTTTTTATATTGAGTTTTTTTAAAACTTTTATCTTCGGGGTTAAAAGATAAAACCTCTACCCAATCTACAATATCTTTAAACTCTTTAGGGCAAACATCAAAACCCACCCCTGCATTCATAACTACCCCTCCTCCAACACTTCCGGGAAGGCCTGCTAAAAAAATACTTGCCGACAAATGTTGTTTTAAACAAATACTAAATAAATCATTTTTTGGAGTGCCCGATAACAAAGAAAAAGATAAGCTAGATATGTCTTTTTTGTTTTCTATTTCTTTTATTTCTTCGGTGCTAGTTCGTAATTTTTTTAAACCAATTACTAAACCTTCCAAAGGCTTATCACTAATTAATAAATTAGTTCCGTCGGCTAATATAAATACCACAATTTTATAAAAAGAGGCCCACAGCAAAAGGGCCTTTAGCTCGTCCACAGAACTAGGCGTGGCAAAGTACCTAGCCTCGCCGCCCACTCTCCAAGAGTTTAATCGTTTTAAACTGTAGTTTTCTTTAAGGTTTTTTGGTTGCTGCATACACTACTGTTTCCTTTTAAAGCGGTATAAACTTTTTCATTCCATAAAGAAATATCACCAGCACCTAGAGTTAAAAAAATATCTTCTGGTAACAAATTTTTAGAAAAATAATTTAAAATATCCGATTCTTTTAAGTACTCAGCCTTTACTTGCTTAATTTGTTTTGCTAACTCAAAAGCATTTACTCCCTTTACTGGAGCTTCGCCAGCCTCGTAAACATCCATTAAAAATACTTGATCGGCGCCTTTAAAACAGGTTAAAAAATCCACCCACAAATGTTGCGTTCTGCTATAACGATGGGGTTGAAATAAAATTTTTAATTTTTTATTAGGATAAGTTTCTTTAAAGGCTTCGATAACGGCTGTAATTTCTGTGGGGTGATGAGCATAATCATCATAAAATAATACCGCATTGGTTTCGTTTTTTAGCTCAAAGCGTCTAGATAAACCCGTAAACAGTGATAAATTTTCACAAGACTGTTGCCACGACAAGCCCGATTGATAACCTGCAATCACTGCTGCCAAAGCATTTAAAGCATTATGTCTACCTGGAAGGGGAGGAGCAAACGACCCCACCACTGTGCCTGTTTTTTTCTCTACAATTTCTACCTTTTTAAGATGGACTTTTTGTAAATAAAAATCATTACTTTTATTCCAGCCATAATAAATAATATTTTTATAAAAATCTTTAAACATTTCGGAAAGCTCAGGGTCGTCGCCGCAAACAATTAAAGCTCCATAAAAGGGAATGTTAGACCCAAACTCTAAAAAATATTTTTTTAAATTAGAAAAACTTTTATAATAATCTAAATGTTCTTTGTCTAAATTAGTAATAATAGCAATTTCGGGTCGTAATTTAATAAAACTACCATCACTTTCGTCAGACTCTACCAAGCACCACTCCCCCGCACCCAAACAACTGTTAGAGCCAATGGAGTTAACTCTACCCCCAACCACTGTGGTAGGAGAAAAGGGCATAAATACAGAAGTTAACATAGCTGTGGTTGTGGTTTTGCCATGAGCCCCTGCCACAGCTACACCTCTTTTTAAAAACATAAGTTCGGCCAAAGCTTCTCCACGAGAAATTACACTTAGTCCTAATTTTTTTGCCTCTAAAAATTCCACATTGTTTTTAGCAATAGCACTAGAATAAATAACCACATTGGCTTGGCAAACATTTTCTGCCTTGTGACCAATGGAAACCGAAATTCCTAAATCTTTTAACCATAAAGTTTGCTGATTTTCTTTTAAATCACTACCCGAAATCGTAGCCCCCATGTTAAAAAAAATTTCTGCTAACCCGCTAACACCAATTCCACCCACTCCAATAAAATGAATATGTAAATGAGATAATTGAGGCAACTTTAATAAGTGGTCTTTGTTAGCTAATTTTAAATGCGAATTTTTTGGGTTTTTGGCCATGCTTATAAATAGCATAAAAAAAACTGGCTCACAATGGTTGAGTTTTAAGAGGCGAGTAAATGGGTTTTAAGAGATTATTTTATTTAAGCCCTTTGGCGACTCAGCCCGAAGGGATGCCAGAGCAAAAGGGTTTAAATAAAATAATCTCTTAAAACGCCTTTGCGAGAATACTGACTAAGTTTTAGTTATTTTGTCTATGATAAAGCCTTCTGCATTTTTACTGTAAAAGCTAGTTATGTTTTTTTCTAAATGGGCTAGCGTTTCGGGGTATTGAATAAAGTTTTCGATTATGCTTTTTAACTTTATTGTAGAAAAGGCTTTTTCTTCTACCAAAATAGCTTGTTTGTTTTTTTCTAAGACTTTTGCATTTTTGTATTGATGGTTATCTGCCGACAAACTGTAAGGGATTAACACACTAGCCTTTGCACAAGCGGCTAGCTCGAATAAAGTATTTATTCCTGCTCGAGAAATTACTAAATTGGCCCACCCGTATTCTTCGTAAATGTTGGGTAAATATTTTACTACTTTATACTTTAGCGCATTTTGGTTATAAATTTTGTAAGCTTGCTTAGTGGTTTCAAAATGCTTTTTTCCTGTTTGATGAATAATCGAAATAGGATGTTGCTTTAAATAAGGCCACAGTTTACAAAAATTAGTGTTTAAAAAATTAGAACCTAAACTGCCTCCTACAATTAAAATTTTAAAGGGCTGTTTAGAAGAAAACGCAGTGGTGTTTGTAAAGGGCACTGGGCCAGACAAAGGTATTTTTTTAATTAGTTCTTTTCGCAAAGGAAGGCCCGAAATTAAACATTGCCCTTTTAATTGGTTTTTTACTTCTTTAAAAATAATAAAATTAATGCGAGAAAAATACGACAACAAACGATTGGCTAAACCCGCTTTAGCATTGGGCTCCCAAGTAAATAAAGGTATTCTTAATAAAAAAGCAGCAATACCTACGGGAACAGCCGCATAACTGCCTAAACTTAGCACCCACTTTGGTTTTATTTTTATTAATAAAATTATAGCTTGTATAGTGGCTATGGGTAAAAACCAAAACAAGGATAGTATTTTTTTTAATGCTCCTGCTTGGTTAAAGGGTTTTACCAAGGTGGTTTTTAATAAATATTTTGTAGTAGATAAAATAGATTTTTCTAGCCCCTGATTGCCTCCAATAAAAATACTTTCTTGATTAGCTTGTGTGCCTTCTAAATATTGTGCCAAGGCTAAGCCAGGGTAAATATGCCCCCCTGTTCCTCCACCTGCAAATATTACTTTGTTTTTTGTGTTATTATTCATGTCTTAACCCCAAGCTTTTTTGTATCTGGCTTTTTTTGTGGCTTTATCAATATTTAATAATATAGCAATAATAATACTATTGGCTAACAGATGACTACCTCCATAACTTAAAAAAGCTAAAGATAAACCTTTGGGAGGCAACAGGCCTAATTCGATGGCAATATTTAAATACACCCCTAGCCCAAATACCACGGTTAAACCTGTGGCCACATAAGACTGATAAATGTCTTTGCTTTGATAAGCAATTACAAAGCCTTTATAAATTATATAGGTATATAAACTAATAAAAAAACTAACTCCAACAAAGCCAATTTCTTCACCTAAAACCGCTAAAGTAAAATCGGTATGGGCTTCTGGTAAAAAAAAGAGTTTGCTTTGCCCCTCGCCCAAACCCTTTCCCAACCAAGAACCCGAGTAAAAAGCCAATAAACTTTGAATTAACTGAAAGCCTTTTCCGTAGGGGTCAGACCATGGGTCTAACACGGCTTGCAAGCGTTTTAATCGATAGGGTTCTATTATAATTAAAGTAAATAAACTCACCAAGGCCGTAACTACGCTTAGTAAAATCCATCTAAGTTTAATGGGCGATACAAATAATAGTGCAAAAAAAACCACTAAATAAATAACCACACTACCAAAATCGGGCTGCAGCAATAAAATAATTAGTGGAGTAAAAAATAAACCCACCTGTATTGCAATAGTTTTTTTATTTTCCATCCAATCTTTAAAACTTAATAACCTGGCAAAGTAAAACACCATAATGATTTTAAAAAACTCCACTGGCTCAATATTAAATAAAGGTAAACTTAGCCAGCGCCTAGCCCCACCCACCTTTACACCTATTGATGGAACTAAAGTTAAAGCCAATAAAAACAAAATGATAAAAAATGCCAAAGAAGAAAAACGCACAACAACCTGCCATGGCAATTTAATGGTAATGTAAAATACCACTAAAGAAACCAGCGTAAATACTACTTGTTTATTAAAAAAATATAATGGATTTCCATATTTTTCTAATGCAAAAATATAACTTGAAGAATAAATATGTACTAAGCCGAAAAATATAAAAAAAATAAAAGACAAAAACAAACCTTTGTCTAAAGAAAAAGATTTCGACTTACGCACGCAAAGCCTTTTTTTTAAGCATTAAACTCATTTACCATGCGTTTAAAGTGGTTACCTCGTTCGGCATAGCTATTAAACACATCAAAGCTAGCGCAACCTGGTGATAATAAAACCGTGTCGCCCACTCTGCTTTTTTGATAAGCCGTATATACCGCTTCGTCGAAAGTACCAATAATTAAAGTTTCTGAAATTCCACCCAAATCGCGATTAATTTTTTCTTTAGCTTCGCCTACTAAAATTAAAGTTTTTACTTTCGCTTTAATATCGTCGGCTAAAGATTCGTAACTTAACCCTGTGTCTTTTCCTCCCATAACTAAAATAACATTTTCATCAAAAGAATTTAAAGCTTTTTTTACGGCTTGCACATTAGTGGCTTTAGAGTCGTTGTAAAATAAAACCCCTCCCACTCGACGAACATATTCTAAACGGTGAGGCAATCCTTTAAAACTAGAAACTACCTTTTTAATAGCCTGCATAGTTGCTCCATGCTCCATCGCTGCCAGTAAGGCTGCCATAATATTTTCGACTGAATGCAATCCCTTTAACTTTATATCTTCTAAAGATAAAAAATCTAATTGAGGAGTGGCTTTAATTTGTAACTCGTTGCCCACTTTAACTACTCCACCAATAGTCATAATTTGTTGTTTAAAATAAGGGTTAGTAGAAAAATAAAAAATAATACTTTTTTGATAAACAATTGGGTCTCGCGCTAAGGCTACAATATTGGCGTCATCGGCGTTTAAAATACAAGTGGTGTTAACATTATTATTTACAAAAATTTGTTTTTTGGCTTGAACATAAGCTTCAAAACTTTTATGTCGGTCTAAGTGATTTTCTGATAAATTAGTAAAAACAATTGTTTTAGGAGCAAAGGTTTTACACATGTCTAATTGAAAACTAGAAACTTCTAAAATAACTACATCGGCTTTTTTTCCACTTAATAAATACGCCGATGCTGGTTCGCCGTAATTACCACCCGCCCACACTTTAACATTAGATTCATGTAAAAAATCACGAATTAATTTTACCGTTGTGGTTTTTCCATTAGTTCCTGTTACTGCAATAATAGGTTCTTGAATAAAAGCCGAAACAAACTCCATTTCGCCAATAATAGGTACTTCATTATTTTTTGCGTATTGAATAACTTTTAAATCGGGCGAAACCCCTGGGCTTAATATTAATAAATCTTGCTTTAAAAATAGCTTTAAAGAGTGTTCTCCTAAGTCATAATTAATGTCTAAGTCGTCAATTTGTTCTAAATAGTAGGCTAATTCTGGAGGAGATTTATGATCACTAATGGTAACATTAGCTCCTAAAGATAATAAAAATCTAGACAAAGACACGCCCACTTTGCCCAAGCCCACAATCATTACATTTTTACCCTTTACATCATTCATAGTGCTACTCCTTAAAACCTCTCAAAACAATTCACAGCTTCATTAAAAAGTTATAAACAAACAATAGTATTAACGCAACTTTAAACTCAGTAAACTTAATACCGCTAATAAAATAGAAACAATCCAAAAGCGAATAATGACTTTATTTTCTGCAATACCGCTTAGCTCAAAGTGATGATGTAAGGGGGCCATTTTAAAGACTCGCTTGCCTTTTAATTTATAAAAAAACACCTGTATCATTACCGACAAGGCTTCGACTACAAAAACTCCTGCAATCACAATTAAAATTAACTCATTTTTGGTAACTACGGCTAAGGCTCCTAAAAAGCCACCTAAGCTTAAACTACCTACATCTCCCATAAATACTTGAGCCGGATAAGCATTAAACCATAAAAAACCCAAACTGGCGGCAATCACGCTAGAACCTAAAACACTTAATTCGCTGGATTTAGCAATAAAGGGAATATTTAAATATTCGGCTATAACACTATGCCCTGCCACATAACTAAAAATCATTAAAGTGCTAATGGCAATAATTAAAGGCACAATGGCCAACCCATCTAAACCGTCGGTTAAATTTACCGCATTGGCAGAAGACACAATAACCAAGCCACCAAACAAAGCATAAAACCAAGATAGGTCGACTACGGCATTTTTAAAAAACGGAAAATACACTTCTGTGCTTACATAACCCTGTGTAATTAAATACAGCAAAAAGCCCGCAGATAGTAAAAACTCTAAGCATAATCGCAATTTACCAGATAAACCTTTAGCACTACTAGAGCGAACCTTTAAGTAATCATCGGCCCCTCCCACGCAGGCAAAGCTGGCTAAAATAAATAATAAAAATTGCACCAAGGGGTTAGAAAAATCTAACCAAAAAAAAGACGAAATGGCTGTTCCTAATATAATTATCCACCCTCCCATAGTGGGAGTGCCCTCTTTTTTTAAATGCGTTTCGGGCCCGTCGGTTCGGATACTTTGCTTCATTTTAAATTGTCTTAAAAGTTTAATAACCACCGGCCCCAAATAAAGCACTATAAAAAAAGTAGTAAAAAACGATAAAAAACTGCGCACCGTAATATAGTGAAAAACATTTAAAAAAGGCCAATCCGGTACAAATGCAGACAAAAACTTAAACATATTTTTACATCCTTTTTAAAAATTATAACTTAAGAGAAGTTTTTTGACTATGCTTACTTAACGATAGTCATTAAAATAATCAATTTCAAAAACCTCTTTATCTTCTTCCCTTTGGTTTTCTTCTACAAATACAGGGTCTGCAGAATATTCTATTTCAAACAATTCGCTAATAAGCTCTGCTTTTTTAAAACTAGGCACTACGGCTTTGTAAGTGTTTTGGTCTAGCACTTGTCTGGTGGCTAAATCTAAAAGGCTTTTTTCGGCAGCCTCTTTAGAAAATAAATAATTGTCGCGAAGGTCTTGGCCCACTTTAACTAAGTCGCGCAAAGTAATTTTGTCTTTTTTAAAACAATCAATGGCACTTTGAAAGCTGGTGTAAGTGGGTAAAACCCGCGAGCCAAATTTTTGATAATATTCTACATCTGTGCCTTCTTCTAAATTAATGTAAATGCGCTTAACTGGATCGGCGGCAATAATTTTTTCTTGCAAATCCATAATAGCTTTACATTGCGCCGAAATATGAAAGTGCTTTAACACGGCTTCTAACATTTCGCCCTTTAACCGGTGCGAGCAAATGTCTGAATACAAACTGTAAATTACCGCATCCATTTCGCTATCATCGCCCCATAAAAATTGGGATAATATTTTCGAATCGCCTAATAAATGCAAATGCAATAAAGCCTGTAATTTATACCCCACATGCTGGGTTAATCGCCGCCATCGGCTAGGTGGAAAAATATTTTTTAAATTGTTTTTAAAAAATATTCCCCAAGGGCGAATACCATCTAAGCGCAACTTTCTAAAAATTTTTTCTTCCATTTGTGGAGGAGATGCAGTAATAAAAAAAATCGCAGTACTATCGTCATCTTTTGTATCTAAAGATTGTAGTAAGGTTTTTGTTCCCGGAACATTGGCCTTATCTTTCGAGTTTTCGAAAGCCGTTTTTAGTAATGACCTTATGTTTTCAAAACGAGTGTCTAGGTAAGTTTTATCTAAATCCCAAACATAAAGTGACTTTGCCGAAGGCAACAGCTTTAAATCTCTGTAAGAAAAAAAAACCACATCTTCAGAAATACTTTTAATAAAGTTACTCATAGGTTAAGAGTATTAGTATATTATAGCTAAGTCTAGAGGTTTTATTATCCGCAAGGCTTGATTGCTTGCAGGTTTTATTATCCTGCAAGGCTTGATTGCTTGCAAAGTTTTATAGCCGAAAAGTTTTATTATCCACAAGGCTTGATTAACGAAATAACGATTTACAACTACCTGCAAAAACGGAGTTTACTTTTATGCTTTTTTTGCTGGTTTTTACTATCTTATTTACTAAGTTTTTTCCTGCTTTTTTATCTCTTAACTTTATATATAGCTGGTAAGCTAAGTAACTAGCTGCAATACCCATTGCCCACTTAGGTAAGTAAGGGGTAACAAACTTAGATTGTAATTCGTACAAGCTAAATTCCCAATTGGGCTGATTAAATGTTTTTCCCAACCACGAACTTAACATTTGCACAGGCCCTTTATCGTAACTCCATCGCTCCATAAAAAAAGTTAAGGCATTAAATAAAATTAAATCAGGCACAATATAAAACCATTGTGGGTTTACTTTTATGGCATACTTTTTCATGGCCAAAGCCCACTTTTTTGTAACGGTATTTGCCATTTTTTGTTCTTGTTCTAAATTTTTTAATAATTTTGGCTTTATGCTTTCGTACTTAATGGCTTGCGTAGTCATTAACAACTTACTTTGAATATAATGCCAAACAAAACCAATGGGTCCATACAAAAACATATAGCCCACAAAAATATCGGGGCGAAATTCGTGGTAAAAAGTCATTTGTAAAACCACAGAAAAACTAAATGCAGGGATTAGTCCTCTTAAAAAATTTCTTTTATACTCGTACCACATCGATTTATTAAAAATCCCCATTTGTCTGTACCTTTGCGGGTTTACAAACTGTCTTATATTTCGGTAAAAAAAAGAGGTGTTTTCTACACCATAATCCACTGCATCGGGGCCCGATCGACTAATAATATTTGCCGTACCTAAAGGCCCTGAAATAATATGAGCAACAGGGTTCCACAAAGCATGACGAGCATCTTGATTATAAAGCCCCATGGTGTGGTTTTCGGTAAACCAGCTAGTGGGGTCATAAAAACTAATGCCCCTAGCTTGTAAAGTTTTAAAAAATTCTGCATAAGATTGAACCCTTTCCATACCATAATCTAAAGAAGTAGCCCTTAATGTATGGGTAACATGATCGGTGTTTATTTTAGCCATTGCAACAAACTGCCTTTGCTTTAATCCACTGGTTTTTTCTTTATGCAACAATTGGTAAACCGATTGAAAGCTGCGCGTGGCTTTTATAATGTTTTGCTCCATAGCCACTTTATCAAAATTGCTTTCTTGGCTTACAAAGGCTTTTAGCTTTTCTAAATTATCAGAAAAAATACTTTTTGCCTGCTCTATAGTTAAGCGTTTTGGGTCTTCAAACCCCTGAAGCCTTAAGTCTTTAAGAGACAAGTAGTATAAAGATTTTAAAAAAGCCCTTTGGCCTTGAAAATCTTTTGTCTTTTTAATTTTTTTCATTATTCGCTTTTCATTTTTATATAAAAAATATTTAGAAAGTAAACCACTGTACTGAGTTTCTATTTTGTGCTTTTTACTTTTAAATTGAATTAACGCCTTTTTAATTTTTTGATCTTCACTATTTTTAGCCCAATTAGATAAGGTTTTAAAATCCCAATCTAAAAATTCGGAAGAACCCAAAGATACATTTTTAAGGGCCATGGCACTTAATAAATCTAATTCGCTAACTTTTAATGTTTTGGCTAAGTGAGGTAGCATTTCAAATAAAATTAACTCCTCGGAGCGTTTGTTAACCAAGGCCTCTTTGTTAAGAGCTATTTTTTTGCTACTATCTTTATCTTGCTTAGAAAGCGTTTTAAAAACAACCGACTCGCCGCTATCCTTTACATTATTAAACCTTAATAATTTAACAAAAAAGCTTTTAAAATTTAAAAACTTTCCCACTTGCTTTAAAGATTTAGAAAACCGCACATCATAAGCCCCTAATTTTTTTTGAGGGACTACATAGCGGTAAACACTTTGCGAGTAATTAGGAAAAATAGCATTTACCATTCCTCTAACCGAAAACAAATGCCTAAAAAATAACGATTTATATTTAGCAATATTTGCCAAACTAACTACTAAAGACTGCTTAGTTTTGTGTAATTTGTTTTTTAATTTTGTTCCTAAATATAACAAAGCTCCTAAGCCACCCAAGTAACCAATCACCACCACTGCATTAACTTTTAAAGCTTTTATTGCCTCGGTACCAGAGCTAAACTGTGCCTTAAAACCTTCTCCTACACCGTCGGCCCAACCTCCAAAACCTGTGTAATGGTATAATGACAAAGTTAAAGCCGTTATGCCCATAACCCCTACAACATTTCCCAAAGGGCCCTTCATAAATTGTGTTAATTTTTCTTTAGAAAAGTATCTGGCTTTTTTTATTTGCTCTTTTGCCTGTAAAGCCAATGTAATATCACGACTGTTGGGGTGAGGGTTTTTTAATGTTCGCATCATTCGCCCTGCTTGTTTTAACTCTTTGCCGCCCGTGTTTTTTTGTGCTTGTAAGTAATCTTTTACTTGCTCTTTAGCCTGTTGTTCAAAATCAACTTGGGCTTGAGTTAAATCTTTTGGATTAATTTTTAATTGCGAATACGCTTGCCCCACCCAAGACCCCTTTTTAGGAGTGGTTATAGTGTCTGCATAACTGGCTCGAACAAAATCAAGAACACTAGAAAAGGGAACCTCTGTTAAATGCGAAGGGTTTAGTTTTTTTAATATTCCTGTAAGGATAGTGTCAAAAACTTGATTGTGTTTAGTGTTTTGCTTTTTTGCAAAGCTAGTTAAAGCTTTAAGGTAATTTTTTTGAACAGGAGTTAAGCCTTCCGAGTTTAACGGCTGCAAAGGGGCAATACTTGCAGATAAAGCCTTTACAAATAACCGCGACATATCACTGTAAATGTCGGGAACATGGCTTGGCACTACTACCGACCCTCCTGTGGCATCGGTAAATTTATAACCCGAAGTTTTAAAATCTCTAGATAACAAGCCCGTTAAAGCTTTGTCTTGATAGGGAGCATTTTTATCAGACACAGGGTCGTAAGCCTGATACTTTACATTTGTAATTTTTTGCAAAGGCATGGGCAAAGGCATTACCGACATAATAATTCGTTTTGTACCCATATGTTCTAGTAAGTCGGTTAACCTAATTAAAAAAACACTATTGTTGCTGTTTTTATTTAATTCAAAATTATTAAATAATTCTCCTGGTAAGTTTTTAGACTGTGTTTTGTCTACTTCTAAAAATAAATAATCTCCTGCTACATGAACGCCTTTAAAGTGCCACCCAAAAAAAGAATGCTCTCTTCCAAAAGCTTGTTTTTTACTGTCTAATTGCTCTTTAATATGAACAACACCATCTTGAATGTAAATTTTTGTGTTTTTTAAAAATTGTTCTTGGGAGGGAGGCATTACCAGTAAGTTTTTTCCAAATTCGGGGTCGGATCTAAAAAAACTTTCTTCTGTAGTTTTAAAAGTTTGATTTTTTAAACCTAAAAAATCTCCCGAAGCTAAAGTGGTTAACAAGCGTATGTCGGTTTCTTTTAATTCTGGTAAAAATAAGTCTCCTGTTTCTGTTAGGGGTTTTGACTTATTAACAGCGTCTTGATTTTGCAGGTGGCTGTCTGTTTTGCTATCATAAAAGCGACTAACACTGTCAGATTCTGCTACAGCTACTACTGGTGAAAGTAGTAGCTGTACAATTAAAATAAAATAAGTACTTTGTTTTAACAAATGCTTCATTAAAATGCTCTCCGCCTAAAATAAGCTTTTACAACTAGCTGCTTGATAAACTTTTAAATTGCTGTCTACTTCCCAAGCCTCTCTAATGCTTTTATCATTTTCAATAGTGCTAAACTCTTTAGCGTTAATAGTTCCTTTTTTCATTAAAAGGTCTACTACTTTTTCTACATTGCTCCATTTTTTGGTTAAAGTTTTAACCACTTCTTTTTTAGCTAAAATAATCACTTTTTCTACTTCTTCTTGAAAACGCTTCTCTTGCTCTTTGCTTAGTTTAACATTATTTTCTTTTCCTTGAATTCTAATAAATTCAAAACCTTTTCCTTCAAGAACTGTCCCCTTTAAAAAAGCATGTTGAATTATAGTTCTAACCTGTAAAAGGTCATTACTCCAACCAGAAGATAAATTGTAACCTGCCATTTTTTCAGCCATTCCTCCTGCTAATAATCCAGCCACTCTTTTAATTAAGTTTTTATAAGTAAGACTTGTAAAAATATCTTTATCATAAGCTGCAACACCTAAATAATTTATTCCCGCAGATGTTCTTCCTGGAATTACAGAAATAAATTGTAACTTTTGACCCGTTTGCTTAGCAAAAGACAAAAAGCCATGCCCCGCTTCGTGATAAGCGGTTTCTTTAACCTGTGCCCGTGTTGGTAAGTCTACTTGTATGATATCGGAAGATACATCTATAGACTTAAAAGCACTATATTTAGGGTGTTTGTCTGTACTAATACTTATCTTTAAAAACGATTGTCTTTTAAAAGATCTTGCCGCGTAAACTCTAGCGTTTAAATTATCTTGCCAAGCTAACTTTATGCTTTTTAAGGCTTCGCCGCTTCTTAAAGCCTCTTCTGATGCGCGTACAATGTACGAACCCAATCGGTTTTCGATAAAGTTTCTTACACTTCTTGCCCCCTCTGAAGCAAAAAAGGTAGCTTGTACTAAATTATTAAAAAACTTTTCCTTATCAATGTACTTAATAGAAATTTCGTAGTTTTTTTCAAAATCTTTAATAAATTTTTTAGCAATTTGAATAGCGGTTTCTTTAGTTACTGGCTTAAATAAAAATACTTCATTTAATCGACCTAAAAAAGCTTCTGGAACACCTACTTCGGTTAACATTTTAAAAATTTTCTCTCTAGAGTTGTTTTCCTTCCATAGCAGTTCTTTGTAAGATTCGTTATTAACCCCTTTAAATATTTTTTCGCCATCATTTCCTGTAAATAGAAAAACATAATTACCTAGGTTGTAGGTGACTCCACTTTTTGAGGCTGTCCACTTACCTTCTTCTAAAAGCTCATAAAACCGTTTAAACATAGCGTTTTTGGATTCTTGCTTGTCTCCACCCATGTTAGAGGCTTCGTCAAAAATAATTACTCCTCCAGATGGATTTTTTGATAAAAACTTTTCAAACTCACTAATCTCATCAGAACCAATATAACCTTTAGCCGAACCAAATAAGTTATTTAAATCTCCCACATGAGAAAAGTTACCTAAAGAAAAGTTAGCAAGGCTATTTGAACCATATAAGTGTTTAGAAATTAAATTTCCCAATTCGGTTTTACCAACCCCTGTTAAACCCACTGCAAAAATAGATAAAGGGGTTTTTCTTTCTTTTTTCATATAATGCGCTTCTATGGCTTGCGACACTTTAGTAACCGCATCGTTTTGACCAATTAACTCTTTGGTAACTTTATCTTGCACTTGCAAAACCACTTTTAGCACTTCTTGTTTGTTAGATAAATCTACTCCTGCTAAACCCGTTTTAAATAAATTGGTTTTACCATATTTTTTTTCTACAAGTTCTTTTACCTGCTCTAATTCTATTTCTTTGTTAGAGGTAAACGACTCTACCACTTCTTTTACCAATTGGTTAAGCGACGATACTATATTTTCGCCAGGAAACAGTATTGGCGCAACTTTTAATAAGCTGGTAATAACTCTTTCGCTAATTACAGTCGAGTATTTTTTTTGTATTTCTGGCAAAAGCACCTTAGCTAAATCATTTAATTGTTCGACACTTAGTGATTTTGTCTCTATTTCTTTTATCTTGTCTTTTGCAACTTTATATAATGTTGTCTGTGAAAAAACATTTACTTCGTTTTGTGTAAAATTTAAAACAAAAGGAACTCTAAAATCTTTTTGTGTTTTTTCAAGAGCATCTAAAAATAATAACGATGGAGGAAGTGGCTTTCCTGCTTCAATGCCCCCTAAGGTATCAAGATGCACTACCATTTTTTCTTTTAAATAACTTTCTAAAGAAAAAATCACGGCCTCTATTTTAGCAATATCCATACCGTTAGTTATTAACGAAGAAGGAAGACTTACAACATGGTATCTTTGTGCACTGTTTTTTTCTAAATACGCACTGGCTGCTAATAAAGAGTACAACTTACTTTCTAAGTTTTCGCCTTTTAACACAATGTACTTAGCTGGCAAAGTTGATATTGCTTTTGATAATTCTTCTGCTGTGCTTTTTTGGCTCTTTAATAAAAAATTACTAAATGTTTTGTTTTTTTGAAATTGATCAGAAATAAAAATTTTATCCCCTTGGGCAAGCAACATTTCGGCTGCTAAAAAAACATCGAAAGGAACGCCTATTAACTTACAGGCCTCTTTAATCCTTTTTATTTTTAATTCGTTGAATTCGGCCTGTTCGGCCTGTTCAATATTTTTATAATTATCCCCTGTTTTTGGTATCATTGTTTTTTCTACTTCTGCTGTTTTTTTCTGTACTGCTGTATAAATATTTAGCAATTTTTCTTTAAGAGGAATATTTTTAAAAACAGATATTCCTGTTTCAAAACCCGCATAAGAAGTGCTTGAAAAAATAACACTAAAAATAAAAAACACATTTAATAACAAAAACTTCATAAGGTCTTCCTTTTTTAAGTTAATTACTTAATTCTTATATTGTTTTTTTAATGCAAATGCTGGGCCATTTTTAGCTTATAGGCTTAATATATAAGTGGTATTTATTGCTCTCTACTTAAATCTAGTTAGTAAAAGCACTATATTTTATACAGCCTTAACAAATTTTGTTTTTTATAAAACAATACTGTTTCATTTCGAAACACAAGCTGTTAACAATAACTTTTTTTAATGATGTAAAAAAATTTGTGCTGTTTTGCACTTTTTAAACTAAGGGTTTTTCGCTTTTTAAAGCGGTTTTTACCCCTTTATACGAGACGGCCTAACAAGGGGGTCGAAAAAAAATTATCGCCTGTATTTACGCCTGTAACTTCTATTAACTCTAAGGGCTTTCGCTGCTGCTGCTGCTGCTTTTGCTTTTGTTGCTGCTGCTGCAAACCTGTGGTGTTGGTGTTTTCTAATTGAATGTGCCAATAGTCGGTGGCAATAAACCGCTCCCCTTTGTGCAAAGGCAAAACCTTTTTAATAACACCCACCTGTTTTAAAGCCTCTTCTTTGTAGCGCAGTAAGTTTAGTTCTCG
>JAAOIK010000034.1 GCA_015163855.1 Pseudobdellovibrionaceae bacterium | reverse complement strand
ATGGACACTCTACGCAAATGATACAAATGTTAACTTGGATAAAAAAAGAATTTCCTTCTGTAGAAGTTATTGCAGGAAATGTGGCCACTACCGAAGGCACCAAAGAATTAATAGACTACGGTGCAGATGCTATTAAAGTGGGTATTGGTCCTGGTTCTATGTGCACCACTCGAATTATTACCGGTTGTGGAGTTCCTCAATTAACTGCTATTGCTAATTGTGCGCAAGAGGCCAACAAACAAAATGTACCTATTATTGCTGATGGAGGAATTAGAAATTCTGGAGATGTGGTAAAAGCTTTGGCCGCAGGAGCAGATAGCGTTATGTTAGGTTCGGTTTTGTCAGGAACTTTAGAAACTCCAGGAATAATTAAAGGCGGAAAAAAATTATACAGAGGAATGGCTTCTCGTTCGGCCCAAGATTCTTGGAGGGGAGGGGTGCCTGAAGGTTTAGCTCCCGAGGGAGAAATGTCTTGGGTGCCTATTAAAGGTAATGTAAAAAATGTATTAAATGAGTTTATGGGTGGTTTGCGCAGTGGTATGACTTATTTAAATGCAACAAAGGTTAAAGAGATTTCTAAAAATGCAAAGTTTGTAGAAATCAGCTCTAGTGGTTTTCAAGAATCCGTAGCTCATGGTTTAAAATAATTATGATTAGCAAAGGTAAAACTGCATGCAAAATAATTATAGTATAGGAAGAACCACCAATGGACTTCCTATTATGGCCTGTGACTTTGGTTTAAAAGGCAAACCCATTTTACTTTTGGCAGGGGTTCATGGCGATGAAATAGAGGGGGTTAGTTTAGCAAAAACTTTAATCGCTGATTTTATTAAAAGCTTTAACTATAATGTGCAATTAACCGTTATTGCTGAGTTTAATTTGGACGGAATACTTTTAGAAACTAGAAAAAATGCCAATGCAGTGGATTTAAATCGTAATTTGCCCACAACAGATTGGACTAGTAAAGAGGAAAAAGAAAAGTACTTTCCAGGAACCAGTCCATGTAGTGAAGTGGAAAACAAAAATTTAGTACAATTTATTACAGAAAAAAAGATAGAATTTATTATTAGTTTACATTCTTGGAAACCTTGCTTAAATATTAATGGTAATTGTAAAAAAGAAGCCACTATTTTAAGTCAAATTACTGATTATAAAATAGTAGAAGATATTGGATACCCCACTCCTGGTTGTTTAGGAACTTATGCCGGTTTGGAACGAGATATCCCCACTATTACTTATGAATTACCTCGCTTGGAAAAAAATCGGCGTAAAGTGGAAGATAAAAATATACTAGCTATTAAAAAAGTGCTAAGTCTTTAAAAATGCAAAAAACAATAGAAAAATTTTACCAAGACCTACTTAATGACAAATTGGATATTAGTAATGATTTATTACATAAAACGGTAAATCAATGTATAGAAGATTTAGATCAAGGTAAGTTGCGACTATGCACTTATAATTTTGAAAAAAATATTTGGGTGCTTCATGAATGGTTAAAACAAAGCATTTTATTATTTTTTAAAATTCGTAAAATGGAAGTTATTGCGTCAAATAATTTTTCTTTTGTAGATAAAATTCCTTTAAAGCAGTGGACAGTCAAACAAGGTGTTCGAGTAGCTCCACAAGCTTTAGTTAGAAAAGGCGCTTTTGTGGAACAAAACTGTGTGTTAATGCCCTCATACATTAATATTGGAGCTTATGTGGGAGCAGGAACTTTAGTAGATACTTGGGCCACGGTGGGTTCTTGTGCACAAGTGGGTAAAAATGTTCATATTTCTGGTGGAGTGGGTTTGGGAGGGGTGCTAGAACCTTTACAAGCTACACCGGTAATTATAGAAGATAATGTATTTTTAGGAAGTCGAGTGTCTGTGGTAGAAGGATTTTTAGTAAAAAAAATGGCCGTTATTGCTTCGGGTGTAAACTTAACCGCTAGTACTCCTATTATTGATGTTAGTGGTGAATTTGAAAATTATGAAAGCCTAGTAAATACCAAAAAAGTGTTTGATGAAAAAGGGTCTAGAATTTTTAAATTAGAAGTTCCAGAAAATGCCGTAGTTATTTCTGGCATGCGTAATAAAGTTTTTAAAAAAGGAACTTACCCTGTTAGTTGTGCGTTAATTATAGGTAAAAGAAGTGAGTCTACCGATAAAAAAACTTCATTAAATCAAGTTTTAAGGGAGGTTAATTAATATGACAAAATTATATGGCGAATTAGCAATAGAAAATAACCAGTTAGAGCGATTTGAAAACCGCACACAAAACAGAAAGTATGATATTGAATTTTGCTGCCCCGAATTTACTTGTATATGCCCAAGAAGTGGTTTTCCTGATTTCGCTACTATTTATATTCATTACATTCCTAAAAAATGGTGTGTGGAATTAAAATCTTTAAAGCTATACATTAATTCTTTTCGTAATAAAAAAGTATTTCACGAAGATGTTACCAATGATATTTTAAATGATTTATCTAAGCTTTTAGATCCGCATTATTTAGAAATAAAAGGAGAGTTTACCGTAAGAGGAAATATTAAAACGGTTGTTACAGCAAAAATAGGGTCTAAAAACTAAAAGCGAATACCAAATACACCAATATATTCTAGGTAATTAATTTTTTGTTTGGCTTTGTCGCCGTCATAACTGGTTAAGACATCTAGTAAATTAATATACCCGGCTTTGGCTGTTGTACGAAAAAAATAATCTTTCCATATTGTAAATTCTAAACCTGTTTTAACCGAAACACCAAAACCTGCAATATGTAATCTATCACTTCTTTTTTTACCTAAAAGTTGTATATTAGAAACAGGAAGGGCAATTCCACCACCTCCTCCAGCAAAAACAGAAACATCAAAATTATATTTACCAGAGTAAATAGAGTAAAAGTATTGGGCCTCTATAAAGAGCATATTTAACCCGTCGGTGTGTTCATATGTTAAAAAATCGGTTGTAATAATTTTGTCTATTGTTCCAGAAGAAAGTTCTTTTTGATGTGTTTCACTTAAAGACGGGTTAATGTGTCCTGACATTTTTGCCGTTTGATTATTTTGTAACACATATTTCATATGATCAAAGCCTATGGAAATGGCAAATTGATTAGTAAAAAAATATCCGAAACTTATATTATATTGAGGTATAGACCAGCGAAAAGGGTGAAAGTAAGTTTTAAAAATAGAGGAAAAGTTTACTGGTGTTTGACGATCATTGGCAATGACATCAAATAAAGTAAAATTATGCCCTGTCCCTTTAAAATGAATAGTACTTTTTTTATATTCTGATTTATTCCAACCATAAGAGCCATACCAGGTCCCTTTAAGGGGAAGTTGTGCTTTAGAGTGCTGAGGATTGAGTATTAATAAAAATAGTAATAAAAATAAAAAATTCATAACTGGTTTTATCAAGCTATATTTTATTCTACAAGAGTTTTTTTATTAGATTAATGGCTTGCATTAAGTGGATTTTGGATATTAAGTAAAAGCATAAGTATAGTATTAATAATGGATATTCAAGATTTAGATTTTTCTTACCCTTTAGAGTTAATTGCTACCGAAGTAAAAAAAGATTTTAAAATTTTATTTACTAAAGTAAATTTAAAAAAACCTTTTCAAGAAATTAGCAAAATAGAGTTATTAAACCAATTTCAACCTAACGATGTATTAGTTATAAACAATACTAAAGTTATTAAAAGAAGAATTTTTTCTAATACAGAACCAAAAATAGAAATTTTATTTGTAAAAAAAATAACAGAAAAGCCAATTAGTGTTACCAACAATAATTTAAAAAGCACGAATAACTTAGAAACTTGGGAGGTTTTATTACCTTCTAAAAAAATGCAAATTAAAGACACTTTACATTTACCAGGCAATGTTACTTTACAATTAATAAAAAAATCTATTCCTCAATTAGTAGAGGTTAATAAAACTTTAAATGTAGAGTATTTTCAAAAATATGGCGAAATGCCTCTTCCTCCTTATATCCAAAAGGCACGAGATAATAGAAAAAATAATAAAACAGATGAGCTGCATTACCAAACAGCATGGGCTAAGCATTGGGGCAGTTGTGCTGCTCCCACAGCTAGTTTGCATTTTACACAATCGGATTTAGAATATTTAAAAGAAAAAAGGAAAGTAAAAATTGTAGAGTTAACCCTGCATGTCGGTTTGGGAACATTTTTACCTATTAAAGTAAAAAATGTATTAGAACATAAAATGCACAAAGAATACATGCATATTAGCGCTTCTAGTTTAAAAGATATTGTTTCTGCAAAAAAGGAAAATGCTAAAATTTGGGCTTTGGGAACTACGGTAACAAGGGCATTAGAAACATGGTTTTTAGAAAAAGGGAAAACTGCTGTTTTAGATACAAAAGAAGATTTTAAAGATTTTATTACAGAAAGTGAGTTATTTATTACTCCCGGTTTTTCTTTTAAGGTGGTAGATGTATTAATGACTAACTTTCATCAACCACAATCGACTTTATTAGCCATGCTAATGGCTTTTGCAGGAAAGTTTAAAGTTCTAGAAGGTTACAAATGGGCTATAAAAAGGCAGTTTAGGTTATTTAGTTATGGAGATTTAAGTATTTGGGACAAGGAAAAAAATGAGTGAATGCAATATAAATGAAACTAGTAATTTTCGTGTTTTATCTACACAAGGCAAGGCACGAACAGGAATATTAACCACTAGGCGAGGCAGTATTGCCACTCCTGTGTTTATGCCAGTGGGGACAAAAGCGAGTGTAAAAGGGGTAAGCTCCGAAGATTTAAGAGACGAAGTGCAAGCCTCTATTATATTGGCCAATACTTACCATTTAAATATTCGTCCTGGTGAGGAGATTATTCACAATTTGGGTGGATTGCATAAATTTATGAATTGGCCTTATCCTATTTTAACCGATAGTGGAGGGTTTCAAGTTTTTTCTTTATCCAAGTTAAATAAAATTACCGACGATGGAGTAAAATTTCGTTCCCACCTTGATGGTGATGAATGCTTTTTTAGTCCTGAAAAAAGTATGGAAATTCAAATGGCTTTAGGTGCAGATATTATTATGGCTTTTGATGTTTGCCCGCCTTATCCTTGTTCGGATAAAGAAATGCAAAGAGCTATGAAACTAACCCATGACTGGGTGGTTCGTTGTAAAAAAGCTATGACTGCTAAAAACAGTCAATTATTTGGAATTATTCAAGGAGGATTAGATACTAAGTTGCGCTTACAAAGTTTAGAAAAAGTCTGTGCAGAAGATTTACCTGGCTATGCTTTAGGTGGTTTTAGCGTGGGTGAGCCTATGGAGCTAATGTATAAAGTTTTAGACGAGGTGGCTTGTCAGATGCCTGATAATAAACCGCGTTATTTAATGGGGGTGGGTAGCCCTAAAGATTTAATTCAGTCTATTGATAAGGGGATAGATATGTTTGATTGTGTTTACCCCAGCCGAAACGCTCGAAATGCGACGCTATTTACTCAAAAAGGAAAAATTAATATTAAAAGAGCAGAGTTTAAGCAAGATGAAAAAGCCTTAGACCAAACTTGTGATTGTATAACCTGTAAAAACTATACACGAGCGTATTTAAGACATTTATACTTACAAAAAGAACCTTTATTTGTTCGTTTAGCAACTATCCATAATCTACGCTTTTATTCTAATTTAATGAAAAAATCTAGAATAGCTATTGAAGAAGGTTATTGGAAAAAATTTAAAGAAGAATGCTTGGCATTTTTTTAATTTTAATGCAGACTTAGGATACTTATAAGCAAATCACAAAAGGAAATTATGAATGTATTAACTCAGTTTTTTAAATTATCTACGCTTAGTATTGGTGTTTTTTTGTTTTATATACCCTCTTGGGCAGCAGGGTCAGCAAAGCCAACGGTCATAGAGCAATTAGTGCCTTTTGCTTTAATTTTTTCCGTATTTTATTTTTTAATTATTCGTCCTCAAAGTAAGAAGCATAAAAAACAATTAGATTTTTTAGCTCAATTAAAGAAAGGAGATAAAGTAATTACCTCTGCGGGAGTTTTAGGTTCTATAGAGGGTTTAAATAAAGGTGTGGTTACATTAGAAACGGCTCCACAAGTTAAAATTAAAATTTTAAAATCACACATACAATCTTTGCAAGATACAGTACTTAACAAAAAAGTAGAAGCAGAACTAATAAAAAATAAATAAATTTGAGTCTAAATAAGGAAATAACATGTTTATAGAAAATAAAAAAGTTAGATGGATTATTATTTTTTGTTCCATAGCTTTGGCTTTATATATCGCTCTTCCTAACTTTTATCCTAAAAGTGATTTTTTTTCTGGAAAGAAAAAAATTAATTATGGATTAGATATTCAAGGAGGTATTTATTTAGTAATGAAAGCGAATGTAGAAGAAGCCATGCATGCTCGTATGCAAAAAAAAATCTCTATTTTAAAATCGGATTTTAAAGACGAAGAGATAAAATTTAAATCTATAGAATTTAAAAAAAAATCGCTTTCAAAAATCATTATTCAATTATCAGACAATAATAAAGACAAAGTTAAAAAAACTTTAAAAAAAATACATAACGACTTACAAATTTTATTAGAAAAACCTTCTAGTTTAGAATTATCCTATTACGAAGCGTCTTTAAGTATATATAAAAAACAAGTGGTTGAGCAAAGTATCGAAGTGGTTCGTAATCGTATCGATGCTTTTGGAGTGTCTGAACCACAAATAACGGCTCAAGGTAGTGACCGTATTTTAATTCAATTACCTGGTGTAGAAAATGCCGACCAAGCCAAAGAACTTATTCATCGTACAGCCACTTTAAATTTTAGACCAGTTTATGAAGAAGTTACTACCGACACATTGCAAAAATGGGTTTCTAAAGTAGAAACAAAAAATAAATTTAGTCTTGGTACAGAAAAAAGCATTAGGTTAGCTAAAAATGCAAAAATACACTTACTTAAATATCGCCAATACATTAAACAAATTAATCGAAATTTAGCATCAAAGCTTCCTAAAAATACAAAGTTAATATTTCAAAAACCTCCTAATGCAAAAACTTTAGAAGCCGGTAGAATTCCTTTTTTAATTAAAACCGATAATGATTTAAGTGGTGCTTACTTAGAAACAGCTAGAGTGGGCAGTAATGAATATGGAAAGCCACAAGTTAATTTTCGTTTTAATATTCAAGGACAAAAACGCTTTGCAAAAATGACTGCAGCAAATATACAAAAAAGAGTAGCGATTGTTTTAGATGATATTGTACAGTCTGCACCAGTTATTCAAGAAGAAATTAATTCTCCCACTGCAAGAATTACTTTGGGTTCTGCAGGAGATATTAAAGAAACTTTAAAAGAAGCTAATTTTTTAGCAACAGCATTAAGAGCGGGGGCTTTACCAGTACAACTAGAGCAATTAGAAGAAAGAACAGTGGGGCCTAGTTTGGGTTCTGATTCCATTAAAAAAGGAAAATTAGCGGGAATGATAGGTGGCTTACTCATTTTACTATTTATACTTGGTTATTATAGAGGTTTGGGAGTGGTTGCCAATATAGCATTAACTTTAAATATGTTATTTATTATTGCTATTTTAACTTCTTTACAAGCCACTTTAACTTTACCTGGAGTCGCCGGAATTATTTTAACTATTGGTATGGCTGTGGACGCCAACATTATTATTTTTGAACGAATTAAAGAAGAGTTAGCCAAGGGGGCCGGGTTTCGTTCTTCTGTTCGTAATGGTTTTTCGCAAGCCTTTGCAGCGATTTTTGATGCTAACATAACAACAGCTGCTGTTTGTGTAGTGTTAATGTATTTTGGAAGTGGTCCTGTAAGAGGTTTTGCGGTGACTTTAATTAGTGGTATTATTACTTCTTTATTTACTTCCGTATTTATTTCACGATCTATTTTAGAGATGAAAATATTAAATCAATCAAAGAGAACATAAACACACAAAGGCATTTTATTTTAAACAAGGTATTTATATGATAAAAAAACAAATTAATTTTTTAAAACTAACACCATTATTTCTTAGTATTTCTAGTTTACTAGTAATTTTTAGCTTTTTTATAATTGCTAAAAATGGTTTTAACTATGGAGTAGATTTTGCTGGTGGAACAGAAATACAAGTACAATTTAATCAACCAGTAACAGATGCTAGTATTCGTCAGTTTTTATCGACTCAAAAAATTAAAAATTTTAATGTACAAAGTTTTGATGAAAAAAATGAATTTTTAATTCGTTTAGATGCTTTATCAGACTTAAAGTTAAAAAAATTAACCAGTAACTTTAAATCTACATTTTCTTCTAAAGGTTTTGTTATGAGAAGAGTAGATTCGGTTGGTCCACAAATAGGAAGTGAATTAAAAAAGAAGGGCTTACTGGCTTTGTTTTATAGTTTATTAATTATTTTAATTTATGTAGGTTTACGCTTTGATTACGAATATGCTCCAGGAGCTGTAATTTGTTTATTTCATGATGTGGTAATTACTTTAGGTATTTTTTCTCTTCTTCAAAGAGAAGTAAATTTACAAACTTTAGCTGCGGTCTTAACCATTATTGGTTATTCATTAAATGATACTATTGTCACTTTTGATAGAATTAGAGAAAATATTGCGTTATACAGAGATAAAACTTTTTCATGGATTATTAATAGTTCATTAAATGATGTACTTTCTAGAACGATTTTAACTTCTTTAACCACAAGTATGGCTGTATTTGCCATGTATTTTTGGGCAGACGGAGTTATTCGTGACTTTGCATTTACTTTAGGTATTGGTGTTATAGTGGGAACTTATTCTTCTATTTATATTGCATCTCCATTGGTGCAATTTATTACTAAATTCAAAAAAACTTAATTATGTTTACAAACAAAAGCGTGTGGCAAATAATAAAAGCCTGTGGGCTGAGTCGCCAAAAGGCTTTTATTATTTGCCACACGCTTTTGTTTGTAAGTCTTGGGTGTTCGCATTTTCAAGAAAAGAATGGTAATAAGCAGGGGGCTTTTGTTAAGGTTTCCAAGGCTTTTTCTAGTGCTGGGAACAAGGTTTCTAAGTGGGGTGTTAAAAGTTATGGTGCTGCTTATAATAAGGTTTGTATTTATACTAAGGCGGCTTTTGATGTGGGGTCGGGTAGTACTAAGATGAAAGTGGCGAAGGTGGATGTTTGTAAGAATAAAATTTTAAAGGTGTTTTTAAATATACATACTCAGGTGTCTTATAAAGCCAACTTAGTTCCTTTAGGATCAAATTTTATATTAAATAAAAAAATACGCAGAAAGGGATTTTTTGTATTACGACAATTTGTTAATAGAGCAAAAAAATTTAAGCCCACTAAATTTGTTGGGGTAGGAACGGCGGCTTTTAGAGATGCTGTTAATGCAAAGTTTTTTTTTAAAAGAATTAAAAAAGAGCTTAATATAGATTTAAAAATTATAAGCCAAGAAAAAGAAGCACAATTAGGATTTTTTTCTGCACAAACTATATTGTCTAAATTAAAACCCTCTTTAGTACAAAATAAAAAAATTATAGTATGGGATATTGGTGGAGGAAGTATGCAAATAATTTCTAAAGAAAAACGAAAAGCTTTTAATTTCTTTTTAAAAAAATGGTTATTGTATAAAGGAAATTTAGCCTCTTCTAGCTTTAAAAATCATATTATAAAAAAAATTCAAAAAAATATTTATAAAAAATCTCCTAACCCTATAAGTAGTGCAGTGGTAAAAAAAGCTGTTCGATATGCTTTTCAACAGGCTAAAAAAACCATTCCTAAAAGTTTACAAATAGCTTTTAAAGAAAAATCTTTAGTATTGGGTATTGGAGGAGTTCATTATTTTTCTATATTAGGGCAAGTTAAAAAAATATTTAAAAATAAAAAAAGCAATTACTACACACAATACGAAGTACAAAAAACTTTGCAAAGTAGAAAACATTTGTCGGATAAAAAAATTAAAGGAAAACATGCTTCTACAGATATTTCTAATTTAGCTTTGGTTTTAGGGTTTATGAAATACTTAGATATTAATACAGTGTACACAAATAAAGTTAATTTAACTGATGGAATATTGTTAAATTTATAATAACTTACATTTATAAAAAGGTTTTTCTTTTATTTAAACTTATTTAAACAATGATTAGAGATTTTTATGTATGATGCTTTAATTTTACTTTCTGGAGGCTTAGATTCCTCTGTAAATTTATACACCGCTTGTGCAGAAGGAAAAAAGGTATTGGCTTTAAGTTTTGATTATGGCCAAAAAGCTGCCTCTAATGAATTAAAAGCCGCAGCTAAATTATGTAAATTACTTTCTTGTAAACACAAAATACATAAGTTAGATTTTTTTAAATCTTGGACAAAAACTTCCTTAATTAACCCTAAAAAAGATATTCCCACAAACATAAAATTAAATAGTAAAAAAGAAACTAAAAATTCTGCAAAACAAGTGTGGGTACCTAATCGTAACGGAGTATTTTTAAATATAGCCGCAAGCTTTGCAGAAAGTTTAGATATCCCCGTTGTGTATGCAGGTTTTAATAAAGAAGAAGCAGAAACTTTTTTAGATAATTCTAAAGACTATGTAAAGGCTGTTAATAAAGCTCTTAGTTTCTCTACTTTAAATAAAGTAAAAATAAAATCATACACACAAAATTTAAATAAAAACCAAATTTACAAAAAAGCATTAAACTTAAATATACCCATAGCTAAGCTATGGTCTTGTTATTTTAATGGAAAAACCCCTTGTAAAGAGTGCGAATCTTGCCAAAGGTTTTTTAAAGCTCATAAATTCAATTCTTGATTATAAATTTTTTTCTAACCTGTAAATTCTATTTAAAATAACTTGCTATTTTTTTGTTTTAATAATACAAATTATCTATGAAAAAAATCTATAATTTATTTATTGTTGGTATAATGTTTATTGTTTTATCGGGATGTTCTAGTATGCAAATTAGTGATAACCTGTATAGCTCCAGCGAAGTGGGTCGATCAAAAATTTTGCGTAGTTGTCGTGTTTTAGCTTCTAGAATAATTACTATTAGAAGCGATCACTCTGGAGAACAGGGTGAATCTATTGGTTTTCTTACAGGATCACTAGCTACAAATAATAAAAGCCCTATAATCAATATCGTAGGTGGCCTTGTTGGCGGTGTTATTGGCCGTAAAGTTAGTGATAAATTACATAGTCGAAAAGGAGTAGAATACACGGTTATTTTATCCAACGGCGAAGAAAGAACTTTAGTACAAGATTTAAAATCTGGCGAAAGAATGTTACCTACCCATACTTCTTGTAGGCTACAAATAAGCGGCAGTTACAATAGAGTGCTACCCGCAGGGCATTTACCCAACAAAGTAAAACGACCTAAAAAAGTTAAATTTTCTAACTAACTTTAAACTTACTTTAAGTTAGTTAATAAATCCAAAAAGGCTTTTCCATATTTTTCGTATTTTACTTTTCCTACGCCTTTAATTTTTAAAAATTTTTCTTCTGTGTCTGGTAAAAAGTGAGCCATTTCCATTAAGGCTTTGTTATCAAAAATAATGTAAGCAGGCATTCCAATTTTGTCGGCAAAGCTTTTTCTAAGAGTTCTTAGTTCATCGTATATTTTTTCATCCACTGTGTAATCTAAAGTTTTAGAAGTTATTTTTTCTTTTTTAGTTATTACTTTTATTCCTTCAAAATGAGAACTACGAATATCTACTTTTACTTCACCTTTCATAATTTTCATGGATAATTTATTTAATTGTAAAGTGTTAAATTCAACACCAACATAAAAAGCTTCTAACTCTAATAATCTATCTGCGATAATACGCCATTTAGTTTTATTAGTTTCCGAGCCAATATTATAAACCGATAATTTATCGTGATTATTGTTTAAAACTTTTTGATTTTTAGAACCTGTTAAAATATCTATAATATGTAATTGACCAAAATTTTGATTTACACGGTAAATAGCAGATAAAAACATTTGTGATAAAACACTAATATCTGTTCTTTTATTGTCAGGGTTTAAACAATTATCACATTGAATTTTGCAATCTTGCATTTCGTCACCAAAGTATTGACTTAAAGCTTTGTGCCTACAACTTTCTTGATAAGAATATTGTTTTATTATATTTAATTTTTTATAAGCCACTTGCTTATAAGTTTCATCTTCAATTTCTGCAGTAAATTTTCCTAATAAAACTAAATCTGCAGTGGAGTAAAGTAGCAAAGCTTCGGAATTTAATCCATCTCGTCCAGCTCTTCCAATTTCTTGATAATAACCCTCTAAAGTTTTTGGCATAGACATATGCACAACAAATCGAACATTACTTTTATCAATACCCATTCCAAAAGCAATGGTAGCCACTATAATATCAATATCATCAATAACAAATTGTTTAAAAACTTTTGTTCGTTCTTTTGCACTTAATCCAGCATGATAGGCTTTTGCCTTTAAACCTTTTTCTTGCAAAAAATCCGCTAGTTTTTCTGTGTTTTTTCTAGAAAAAGTATAAATAATTCCTTGTTCATTAGCATGATTTTTTAAAAAAGGAAGTAATTGATCGTAACCATTTTTTTGTCTTTTTATAACATTAATAAATAAGTTATCTCGATAAACAGGGCCACGAGTAACTAATTTATCCTTAAATTGTAATTGGTTAATAATATCTTTTTCCACAGGTTTAGTAGCTGTGGCAGTGAAAGCAGCAATACTGACATCTGGAAACCTTTCTTTAATAAGCCCCAGCTGTCGATAGTCTGATCTAAATTCATGACCCCATTCACTTACACAATGAGCTTCATCAACAGCAAAAAAAGCAATTTTTAACTGAAATAAAAAGTGCACAAAAGTTAAATTTTGTAACCTTTCGGGAGCAATAAATAGCAGTTTAATTTCCTGATTTTTTAGCTGTTTTTCAATAGTTTGAATTTCTTTATAATCTTGTAAAGAAGAAATCATAGCGGCTTTTATTCCTTTTGCTTTTAAAGCCATAACTTGATCTTGCATTAAAGCCAAAAGGGGAGAAATAACCACTACAATACCATCCATTAACAAAGCGGGTAGTTGATAACACAATGATTTACCTCCTCCAGTGGGTAAAATCATTAAAATATCTTTTTTATTTAAAATAGAGTCCACCACAGACTCTTGCAAAGGCCTAAATGAGTCAAAGCCAAAAACTTCTTTTAAAATTTGTTGTTTCTTTTTTTCCATAATAAGAGTAAGTAGCTTATAAGATATGCAAAAATAGTCCAGTAACTTAAACGGCAGGATATGCATTTAAAAGAAAAAAATCCAAATAAAGGATAAAACTATGCAAAAAAAATACTGTAAAAAATCTAGTATATACGATGGTGCACAATTAAGGCATTTATTTGGCTATTTAGAACATCAACTTTTAGGAGACTCCATTATCTCTTGGAGGGGTGCTTGTAATATCCCTCAAGAAAACATTATAGACGGTGAGGACTTACAAAATAACTCCATAATAGCTTCTAAAGAAATGTTACATTTTATTGTAGAAAAATTTAATAGTACTATATTTTCTGCAGTGGCTTTACAAAGACTATTTGTCACTTTAATTAAAGAAGATATGCAAGATCGTGGTATATTTTTAAAACGAAAGGGAGACGATCTTTACTTTATAACTAAAGACAACTTAGAAAAAAAGTTTAATATAAGTATTGCTACACAATCTACAACATCTTCTATGATTCATTTAGCAGTAAATATTACCCAAGAAGGCACCCCTGTACCCACTATTTCTTTAAAAGATTTTAATATATGTTCTGACCAAGATATTAAGGCTCTTTCTGAAAAATGGATGGACTTATTTACTCAAGAGGTTATCTCTATAACCAAAGCCACTGAAAAGGTTTTTACTGTTTAATTGTAACATAATATTTCTTTTATATATAGACAAACCTTGCCAATAAAAACCCAATTTAGTACTTTAACAAACTATGTTAAAAAAAACCTTACCAGACATATCTAAAAGCACTGTTACCTATTGTGGTGCTTTGCCTGCTGTGGGAATGGAAGAAGTACAGCTTTTAATTAACGGGCAATCGGGTTTAGCTAAAATTTTTATAGACTTTAAAGACACTTCTAGTCGAGGCATTCATATGTCGCGATTATATAAATTATTAAAAGAGCATTTTTCTTCCACTGAAAAACAAATAGAACCTAGTAAAACTTTATCGTTTAAGCATTTAAAACAGTTTTTACAAGAGGCTTTAAACAGTCATGAAGAACAAACCGATGAAGCCTATTTGGTTTTAAGCTTTCCTTTAACTGTAAATCAAGAATCTTTAGTGAGTAAGCAATGGGGTTTAAGAACTTATCCTATAAATATTAAAGCGAGTTTAAATACAAAAAACGAATTTAAAGTTTATATTAATTTTGAACTAACTTATTCAAGCACTTGTCCATGTTCAGCCAGTTTAGCACAAGAGCTAAATAAAGACGCTTTTTTTACCCATTTTAAAGACCAAGAAAACATAGCGGCTAAGGATATAAAAAATTGGTTTTCGGATGTAAATAATGTAGACGCTTTTCCTCATGCTCAACGCAGTAAAGCATACATTACTTTATTAATAGACCAACAATTAGCAAAAACAGAAGGCACAGAATTAATTCAATTAGAAATTAAGAAAGCCGAACAAGTTTTAAAAACAGCAGTACAATCTTTTGTAAAAAGAGAAGACGAGCAAGCCTTTGCTCACTTAAATGCTAAGTCTCCATTATTTTGTGAAGATGCGGCTAGAAAGTTAAAGATTTTGTATAATCAAGAGGCTTTTGTAAAAGATTTTGCCATTAAAGTGAGTCATGAAGAAAGTTTACACCCTCACAATGCCATTAGCTTTGCTTTTAAATCAGAAGGGGAGTTTTGTAAGGCCAAAACACTGTTTATTTTAAATTAAACTTTTGGTTTTAAAGTAATATTATGAAATTTATTGAAATTTTAGGTGCTAAAGAAAACAATTTACAAAATATTAATGTTAAAATTCCAAAAAATAAATTTACCGTTATTACTGGATTATCAGGTAGTGGTAAATCTTCTTTAGCTTTTGATGTTTTATTTACAGAAGGGCAAAGGCGTTATATTGAAAGTTTGTCACCATCGTCTTCGTACTTTACTCCTTCTTTTAAACAAGCCAATGTGGACCAAATTATAGGCATATCTCCCAGTATATCTGTGGCCCAAGCCCGATCAGGCATAAACCCTAGGTCAACGGTGGGTACAGTTACAGAAATATATGATTACTTACGCCTTCTTTACGCACGCATAGGAGAAGCCTACTGTCCAACACACAAAATACCCACAGAGGGATTAAGCTCTGAAGAAATTTATAAAAAAATATTTATTTATAAAAAAACAAAATTAAAAAATATTATTGTTTTAGCTCCCGTAATTAGAGGACAAAAAGGTTCTTTTCAAAACGACTTTCAAAAGTGGATGGGGCTTGGAATTACTAAAGCCTTAATCGATGGACAATTAATGGATTTACATCCTACTTTAAAATTAGCTCGATACAAAGAACACAACATTGATTTAATTTTAGATCGATTACCTTGCGAAGAAAGATATTATCTACGCTTTTTAGAAGCCGTACAAAAAAGTTTTGAAATGACCAACGGTTTTGTAAAAATTCAAGAAATGGAAAAACCTTTATCTAAAAAATCTATATTGTTTTCTGAAAATCACTCTTGCCCAAAATGTAATTTTAGTTTTCCAGAAATAGAAATGCAATTATTTAGCTTTAATCATATAAAAGGAGCTTGTGACACTTGTTCTGGTTTAGGAGTTGTAGAAAGTGATGATGATGAAGTAAAAATTTGTAGCTGCTGTAAAGGAAATCGTTTAAATAAAAAAGCTTTAAATGTTTTTATTCAAGAAATGCATATTAGTTACATGGCTAACTTATCTTTGTTAGAATTAGAAAGTGTTTTAAAAAAATTACAGCTACCTACTGTTAAAAAAGAAATAGCTTTCGAAATTATTAAAAATATTTTATCTCGTCTTAATTATATTAAACTCACTAATACAGAATACTTGTCTTTAAATCGATCTATGACCACTTTATCAGGAGGGGAGGCGCAAAGGGTGCGATTAACTACCCAATTAGGCTCTTCCTTAACAGGGCTTACTTATATACTAGACGAACCTAGCATTGGCCTACATCCTTATCATCAAGACCAATTATTAAATGTTATTAAACAATTATGTAAAAAGGGTAATACATTAATTGTTGTAGAACATGATTTAGAAAGTATTCGTCAATCTAATTATTTAATTGATTTGGGTTTAGGCTCTGGTATTAATGGCGGAAATATTATTTTTGAAGGAAACTTTAAAGATTTAAAAAAAAATAAACACAGTATAACTTCTCAATATATATTTCATAAAAAACAAATTGCTGTTCAAAAACCTAGAAAGCCAAAAAAAGATTTTTTAAGTTTAACAAAAGCCAATAAAAATAATATTACTAATTTAGATATTAAAATCCCTTTAGGACTTTTATGTGGTATTACTGGAGCCTCGGGTAGTGGTAAAAGTACTTTAATTTTAGATATTTTATATAAAAACTTAAAAAATAAAATTTTATACCCTAGAAAAAATTTAAAACTACATAACTTAGAAAAGATCAGTGGTTTTGAAGAACTTAGCCAAGTTTTACAAATTGATCAAAAGCCTATTGGAAAAACTTCACGGTCGGTTCCTGCAACCTATGTTAAACTGTTTGTGTTAATTAGAAAGTTATTTGCTAAACTTCCTGAATCACAAATTAGAGGGTTAAAAGAATCTAGCTTTAGTTTTAATTCTGGTGATGGAAGATGCACTAGCTGCGAAGGGTTAGCTTACATAAAAGTAGAAATAAATTCTTTACCCACAAGTATGGTTCTTTGTGAAACTTGCCAAGGCCGCAGGTATAGTCCTCATATTTTAGCCGTAAAATATAATAATAAATCCATTGCAGATGTATTAGAAATGAGTGTTGAAGAGGCGGTAATATTTTTTAAAAACCATAAACTTATTTATAAAAAATTAAACATGTTAAAAAAAGTGGGTTTATCGTATTTAAAATTAGGACAAGCTTCGCAAACTTTATCGGGTGGAGAGGCACAAAGAATTAAATTAAGCAGAGAATTATCAAAAGCCTCTAGCCGTAAAATTTTATATATTTTAGACGAACCCACCACGGGATTACATATTGATGATGTTTCGCGATTAATTAATTTACTAAAAGAATTAGTGGATAATGGCCACAGTGTAGTGGTTATTGAGCACAATATGGAACTAATAAAGTGTTGTGACTATGTAATTGATTGTGGGCCTTATGGTGGAGTAAATGGTGGAAAAATTATAGCCAAAGGCACGCCCGAACAAATTGCACAGTCGAAAAAAAGCCTAACCGCTCCTTATTTAAAAAAAGCCTTATTTTTGTAAGATAAAACAAAGGCCACAAGCTATCTAAATTAGACATAAAAGGCATCAAATGCCTATACTCATAGCTGATTTCTTGCAAACAAAAAAAAATTCAGCTACAAACAAACATGTCTAAAATGCGTTTTTTAACAGCAACCAGCCTTTTTGATGGGCATGATGTTTCTATAAATATTATTCGTCGCCTTTTGCAATCTAAAGGGGTGGAAGTCATTCACTTAGGCCATAATCGCTCCGCTTTAGATGTGGTTAAAGCGGCTTTACACGAAGATGTAGACGGCATTGCACTAAGCTCCTATCAAGGAGGCCATACCGAATACTTTTCCTACATTCGCGATTTATTAAATCAAGCCAATGCCAAACATATTAAAATTTTTGCTGGTGGGGGAGGGGTAATCACCCCCAAAGAAATTAAGCACCTACAAGATAATAACATCGCTCGTATTTACTCTCCAGAAGATGGAATGAAAATGGGCTTAGAAGGCATGATTGATGACATGATCCAGCTAGCCCAATCTTCTACTAAACCCAAAGAATATGACATTTTATTTAAGCAATATAAAGAAAAAATGCCAAAGGACTTTTCATTTAATGAAATTTCTAAAATTATTACACAAATTGAAAACCATAAAGAAAGCTTTTCTTTTACTTCTAAAAAAAATACCGTTCCTGTTTTAGGAATTACAGGAACAGGTGGTGCAGGAAAGTCATCTTTAATAGATGAACTCTTACTAAGATTTAGCCAACATCTTCCTGACTATAAAATCGCTTTAGTTTCTATTGACCCTACTAAAAAGAAAACCAACGGTGCTCTTTTAGGAGACCGTATTCGATTAGGTTCTGCCCGTTGTGAAAAATTTTATATTCGCTCCTTAGCCACTAGAGATTCTAATACAGAACTCAGTCCAAAAATAAAAGAAGTGGCTAATTTTTTAAAAACACAAGATTTTAATTTAATTATTATTGAAACTAGCGGCATTGGGCAAGCCTCTGATGCCATCACTACCATAGCCGATAAATGTATGTATGTAATGACCTCCGAATATGGAGCCGCTACACAATTAGAAAAAATTGAAATGCTAGAATCTGCTGATTTTATTGTTATTAATAAATTTGAAAAACCACGATCAGAAGATGCTTTACGCGATATTAGAAAACAATACCGCCGCAACCACAAACTATTTGCTGGTCACCCAGGTTCCCCTGAAGATAAGCATTTACCTATTTTTGGAACCATGGCCTCTCACTTTAATGACAAAGGGGTTAATGCTTTATTTATAGCTATTGGAGAAAGTTTTTTTAACAAAAAAAATACTTATAATTTAATTTGTGAAAAACAACCTAAAAATGAAGAAAAAATTATTTCTCCTTCTAGTGTTTTATATTTACGAGACATTTCCTCCACTTGTAAAAAGTATAATACGCAAACAGATGTAGTAGTAAAAAAATTAAAAGATTATCAATCGGTTAAACATAGTGCTACTTTATATCCAGAAAATAGTTTTTTAAAAACCGAAGAAAAAATTTTAAAAAGTAAACTTCCTCAAGAAGTGTTTAAAAAAATTGATACTTTAGACAAAACTATTGCTAGTTACAATTCGGGAGAATATTCTTATAAGGTAAGGGACAAAGAATTTAAAATTCAATCTAAATATTATTCTTTAGCGCATAATCATTTACCCAGAGTGGGCGTACCTAAACTTAGCGATTTAAATGAAAAATATCAATTTATAGCTAATGAAAACCTACCAGGCTTTTTTCCCTTTGCAGCAGGTATTTTTCCTTTTAAACGCACCGACGAAGACCCTAAAAGAATGTTTGCAGGAGAGGGTGGACCATTAAGAACCAATAAGCGTTTTCATTTTTTGTCTAAAAATGACAATGCAAAACGATTATCTACCGCTTTTGATTCTGCCACTTTGTATGGAGAAGATCCTGATATTCGCCCTGATATTTTTGGAAAAATTGGTGAAGCTGGGGTTAGTATTGCCACTTTAGATGATATGAAGGTTTTGTACTCTGGCTTTGATTTAGTTGCACCGCAAACTTCTGTATCTATGACTATAAATGGACCAGCTCCTATTATTTTAGCCATGTTTATGAATACCGTTATTGCACAAAATTTATCCGAAAAAGATTTTTGGGATAAAGAAAAACGCATAGAAATTATAAGAAAAGTGCGCGGCACTGTGCAAGCGGATATTTTAAAAGAAGATCAAGCACAAAACACTTGTATTTTTTCCATCGAAACGGCCATTAAAATGATGGGCGATGTGCAAGAATATTTTTGTAAAAATAAAATTAAAAATTACTACACCGTATCTATTAGTGGTTATCATATTGCCGAAGCTGGAGCGAACCCTATTACACAAATGGCATTTACATTGTCTAATGCTTTTACCTATATTGAATATTATTTAAATAGAGGAATGCATATTGACGACTTTGCTTCTAACTTATCTTTCTTTTTTAGTAATGGTTTAGACCCCGAATATTCTGTGATGGGTAGGGTGGCAAGAAAAATTTGGGCTGTAACTATGAGAGACAAATACAAAGCCAATGTTAAATCGCAAAAATTTAAATACCATATACAAACTTCTGGCCGCAGTTTACATGCACAAGAAATTGACTTTAATGATATTCGAACTACATTGCAGGCTTTTTTAGCTTTAAGTGATAATTGTAATTCACTACATACTAATGCGTATGACGAAGCCATTACCACTCCCACAGAAGAAAGTGTTAGACGAGCAATGGCCATACAAATGATTATTAATAAAGAATTTGGTTTAAATAAATCTGACAACCCTTTACAGGGATCTTTTGTTATTAATGAACTATGCGATATCGTAGAAAAAGCGGTATTAAAAGAGTTTGAAAATATTTCTGACAAAGGAGGCGTTTTAGGAAGTATGGAAAGTATGTACCAAAGGAGTAAAATTCAAGAAGAGTCTTTGCATTACGAAACTTTAAAAGATTCTGGCAAGCTTCCTATTACTGGTGTAAATACTTATATTGCCGACAACATTGATGAACAGTTAAACCAAGAGATTGAATTATCTAGAACCACTAATGAAGAAAAGCAAGATCAAATTAATCGTTTAAACGCTTTTAAAAAAAAGCACATTAATACATCCGCAGAAGCTTTACAAAGATTAGAAACAGTCGCTTTAAATGGTAAAAATATTTTTGAAGAATTACTATATACAGTAAACTTTTGCTCTTTAGGAGAGATCACTAATTTGCTTTACAAAGTGGGTGGACAGTATCGACGAAATATGTAAAAAAAAGCTTTTACTTTACAAACAATGGAAAAAATAACTTTAAATAATTAAAATAATATGTCTATAAAAATTTATACAAAAACAGGGGATAAGGGCTTAACTTCTTTAGTGGATTGTTCAAGCAGAGTTCCTAAAGATGACAAAAGAATTCAACTTTATGGAGAGGTGGATTATTTAAATTCTTTTTTGGGTTTAAGCATTTGCTCTATTTTAACAGAAACTCAGATGGAAGAAGATACTATTAATAAAAAAAACAACTTAGAGAAAAAAGATAAACTACTACAAGAACTTATTATCGAGTTAAGGCAAATACAAGTGCACTTATTTGAAATAGGATCAATACTGGCTTGCCCTTCAGAAAAAAGAGAAAAATTTAAGCTAAAAACCATTACAGAAAAAGAAATTCAAGGTTTAGAGAAATCTATTGATCAATACGACCTAGTTTTAGAACCCTTAAGAAAGTTTGTTTTACCAGGAAGCTCAACCGCCAATGCTCATTTAAATATTTGCAGAACAGTAACTAGAAAAATAGAAAGAAATTTAATTAGTTACCATAGAGAAGCCCCTTCAGAAATCCCCAATGCCTTACTTATTTACTTTAACAGATTATCTGATTATTTCTTCATAACTGGCAGATTCACAACCACCATAACTAACAAAAAAGAAACCCTATGGACCTAATAAAACCTTTCCCAAGTCTTAATCTGATTTAAAACCTTTCCCAAGTCTCATTCATTTAAAACCTTCCCCAAGTCTTAATCTGATTTAAAACCTTCCCCAAGTCTCATTCATTTAAAACCTTTCCCTAGTCTTACATTATGTTATATTAATAACCTAAAGGGCAAAGCCCTTTAAGTTATTAATGTAACATAATGTAACTTATCAGAAAAAGGCTAGTTATGACAATTTCATTAAAATCTGCTTTTCAAACCTATTTACCTGTTTTTTTGCTTTTGTTTTTTACTATGGTTATTGCTATAACTCGGCTAATTCCCCATCCTCCTAATTTTAGTCCTATTATTGCTATTTTAATTTGGTCTTCTAGTTTAAATCTTAAACCGAAAACTTTAATGCAATTATTATTTGGAACTTTAATTATTAGCGATGCCTTTTTGGGGTTTTATTCCTTTATGTGGATTATCTATCCTATCTATTTTTTATTAACTTTTGGTATTTATTGGTATCTAAAACACCAGAAAACCTCTATTAAAAACATTAGTGTATTAGGCCTAAGCTCGTCTGTGGGCTTTTTTTTACTATCCAATTTAGGTGTTTTTTTTACTAGTAATTTGTATCCCATCAGCATAGACGGTTTATTACAATGCTATATTATGGCACTACCTTTCTTTCAAAATACCTTAGCATCTACCTTTGTATTTTTAGCTAGTTTTTATGCAATAGAATTTGTATTGTTTAAAAAAATGTGGGCCTTTCGATTTACTACAAAAAGTCAAAGTTAAAATAGGACGATGGGAATTCTTTTCCCTCAGTGGCATCTTGCCTTCACCGCCCTCACACATATTTATTATAGATAATTTTTATTCTATTTTACAAGAACTTTTTTATAAAAACCAAATTTTTTATTTAAATCTTGTTTTCTATTTAATATAAAACCCTAATTATGTAGGTTTTTTATAACAACCATAGCGTATATTTATATTTACAGGCGGCTCTGGTATTTAGTCTAGGTTTGTTAAGGAGTTTGTTATTTATAAAAAAATAACTTTTAATGATATTGTATTGGTAATATTATACTTACCAAATGAAACTATTGCTTCTTTACTGTTCCCCTTTTTTCTTTATACATTTTATACCTCTACAATTACAAGCACGCGTGTATAAAACTTCTAAAAAAGCTATAGCATTATTAAATACTTTACCTAAAAAAAGCTTAACTTTAAATGTAATTTTAAAGAAAGGTTTAACCTCTGATAACTTTCAAATTATAAAATTAAAAAATCTACAAGAAAAAGTACTTAAGTATAAAGCACAAATACCTTTTGATACTTATCTTTCTACTTCTTTTTTAAAAGGCAATGACAAATCTGCCTCTATACGACCAGAAGCTCCTTATAATAATCGCTTTACCACTGGAAATGTAAAATTAAGCCATCAATTTTCCACAGGAACTTCCGTTTCTTTAGAATCCAATTATAATTACACTAATTCCTTAAGTGCTTCTTTTTTAGACAGAACCAATTCTATAAATACAAAATATTACGAAAATAAAATTAATTTAACTATTCGTCAAAACTTATTAAAAAATGCTTTTGGCTACTCTAGTAGAAAAATGTTAACCGCCTTGCAAACACAACAAAATAATATTAAAAATCAATTTTCTGTAGATGTCGAAAACTGGTCTTATAAATTAATAGAAACTTTTTATACAGCGTGGTTATTAAAATCACAAGTGCGCGTAACTCAATCTAATTACTACAGACAAAAACGATTGCGTAAAATTACTTATTTAAAATTTAAAAGAGGCACCGCTAAAAAATCGGATTTTTTACAAACACAAAGTGCAGAAAAAAAGAGTAAGCAAGAATTAAATTCTGCTCGACAAGATTTAGAAAATATTTGGCGCAATTTAGTAATTCAATTAAATTTTCCTAAGCAATGGATAAACATTAACCCTATGGACATCCCTATTAAACTCGATCAACCCCTTTTACAAGCTATAATCGCTTGTAAAACCGATTTAGATATACAATCTAACTGGAAAGTAAAATTTTTAACTCAACAATACAAAGCCAGTAAATTAAACTTTTTAGCAGCTAAAAACCAAATGCTACCCGAAGTTTATTTGGGAATAAAAGCCAGCTCTAATGCAATAAACCCCAATGATAAAGCACAAGCCTTTAAAGATTCTTTACAAAATAAAAACCAAGGCCTTTTTGTAGAATTAGGAGTATCTATTCCCTTAGGCAGGTATAAAGAAAAGTCGCAATTGGCTAAAACACTAATGGACAAAAGTATATTACAACATCGCCTATCTTCTGTAAAAAAAGATTTACAAGCACAATGGAAAAACGAATGCTTAAATTTGTCACGATTAATAACAAAGAAAAAAGCATTAAAAGCAATTAGAAGCATGCAAAAAACGAGAGCTCGATTAGAAGAAAAACGCTTTCGTATTGGAAAAATTCCTGTTTTTAATAATATTCAAGCAGGTTCAGATGCTGCTATTTCAGAATTAGCTTTTAAACAAAGCGAAGTGCATGTACGCCTATCTGCTTGGAAAATATTAAAAATGAACACAAAACTAATAACCTATATTACAAAATTAAGTACTAACCACTAATATGAATTATTTAATCCGTTACTTTACCAAACAAGGCCTTTTTTCTAATCTCATTACCTTATTTATTTTTCTTTTTGGTCTAATAGCTATACTAACAATCAACCGCGAAGCTTTTCCTAATATTAGCTTTGATACAATAGTAGTAACCACCCCCTACCCTGGTGCTTCGGCAGCCGAGGTAGAAAAATTAATTAGTAACCCCATAGAACAAAAACTTAAAGGGGTAACCGGAATTAAAAAAATGACCTCTGTTTCCATAGAAAATCGCAGTTCTATTGTTTTGCAATTAGACCCCGATCAAACTACAGAAGAAGAAGCTCGTCGCGATGTACAAGACGCTATAGATAGTGTTACCAATTTGCCAGACAATGTAAAAGACCCAAAAATTCGCGTACTAGACAGTAAAATTAAACCCGCTATCGAAGTGGTTGTAAGTTCTAATTTATCCGAAGAAAAAATGCGCGAACAAATTAACTTATTAGAAGAAAAATTAGAAAACCTACCTGGTGTATCTGGTATTGAAAAAAAAGGCTATCGCAAACAAGAAATTAAAGTGAAAGCCGACATTAAAAAATTACAAAGCTTTCAAATTTCTTTGCAAGAATTAATAAATGCCTTAAGCAAACAAAATCGCTCCATACCAGGAGGAACTTTAACCTCTGGTGAAACTGGAGAAGAAGTATTAATTAGAACCGTTGGTGATTTTTTATACACAGATGATGTAGGCAACACCATTGTTCGCGCCAATGCTTTGGGCCAAGCCATTCGTGTTAAAGATGTAGCTACGGTAGCTATTGCTTTTGAAGAAGAAAAAATAAATTACCGCTCTAATGGTAAAAATTCTATGAATTTAATTATCTTTAAAAAAGTTAATGCGGATACTATCGACTTAGTCGACATAGTTAAAAAAACCATATCCGATGCCAAAAATCAATTAAACCCAAAAATAGAAATTAATTATGTAAATGATTTATCTTACTACATTCGCCGCCGTTTAAATGTTTTATCTAACAATATGTTAATTGGTTTGTTTTTTGTTCTACTTATTTTATCTTTAATTTTACCCACTAAAGTAGCCTTCATTACCGCCGTTGGTATTCCCTTCGCTTTTTTTGCAACAATAATATAT
>JAAOIK010000033.1 GCA_015163855.1 Pseudobdellovibrionaceae bacterium | reverse complement strand
CGTAATGTTAAATTACAGTCGGGTTTTTTAGCCAGCTTACAAAGAGAACGCCAATTTTCTGATTCTTCGTTATTTTCTCACTTAGACAATTGGGGCTCTAGCACTAACGCAAACACTAGCAAAAATATTTGGGGGGGAGATAAGTTAAAACTAATTGCTCCCGCTATGCGAATTTCCGCTCTTCAAAATTTTAGCCTAGAAGATAGCTTTAGTATTTATTTCGAAAAATTTTTAAACGATAAAAATTTTTCTTGTAAAAAGCCGGCCATGCACATGTACTTTCAAAAAATTATGAACTTCTCTCCCTTTGGAATTAAAGAATGTCATAATTTAAATACAAAAATATACGGTGACTTTTTAAATAAAACAGTTTTCGATCTAAACCCTAATAGAATTAAAGAAATTCATATTTTATTAGCAGGGCCAGGTAGGGCTATAATGAGTCGCTGGGGACATACTATGTTTCGTTTAGTGGTTTGTGAAAAAGGAGAAAGTGGTTCTGACTGCGTTGCCAATAGCTTTGACGATGTGGTCTTAGGCTTTAGAGCTTATGTTGGCGACATGGAAATTAACCCAATTAAAGGTCTGTTTGGAGAATATCCAAGTTTAGTATTTCCTGCAAAAATGTCAGACATTAAAAACGAATATAATCGCACAGAATTACGCGACTTAACTAGCATTCCCATAAATTTTACTCAAGAAGAAAAAAAGTTTTTTATATACAAAGCTTTGCAAGATTTTTGGACTTATAGAGGAAAATATTATTTTTTAACAAATAACTGCGCAACCGAGTCTAATGATTTTTTAATGGGAAGTTTTTTATCTAGCCCAAAAAAATCCTATATATTGCACGAAATATTGGGCGACACATTAACTCCAACGGGAAGCATTTCAGACATTAAAGCCGCAAAAAAAATCTCGTCTTATGCAGCAGTAAAAAACACTTTTGATTTAACTAAAATGAATAAAAAGAATAAGAAAAAAAATCGAGCGTATGTTTCTGTGTCTTACAGGCCAGCTTTAGAAAAATTAGTAAAATTACTTATGTCACAGGCTTCTTCTGGAAATAAACAGCTATTGCAAGAAAATCGCGAAAAAGACACAGCTCAAGTTTCTGCAATGATAAATGCGACAAAATTAAGCAAAGAGGCGGCCTCTCAATTAAAAGAAAAAAGCAGTAGTCTAGATGCTTTTACCGACTTACCTGTTAAATTGCGAGCACAGTTGTATGAAAAGTTATTAAAACACAACCCTCGCTATGCAATTTCTTTAACTTTGTTAGAAAAATATATAAAAAAAGACTTAGAAAAAAGCATTAAATCCAGCGCAGTGTCTGTAGCCATTAATGTAAAAAACCCTAGTGCTGACGTAAAAAAAGTTTTAAAGGCTTTTAAAAAGGTAACAAAAAGCTATATTCAAGCCCATTCTTTTAGTTCTTATGGAGTTCCGGTGATTGCAGAAGTAAACGCTTTTTTAAGCCGCCTAAACAAAGAATATAAGTTATCAGAAAGCGAAATAACGGTGGATCGTTCAGAGTTTGAAATAAAAAAAAATGCTGATTGGAACTGGAAAGACGAACTGGTTGAGCGCAGTGAACATTTAGCAAAAAGTATATTTCCAGAGTGGTCTAAAGAGTTAATTCAGGTAGAGCAATTAATAAAATCGTTAAGAGAGTACCCGCAAACAAAGACACTTTCTTTTTAAATCAATAATAATATTTTTTGCTTAAAAACGAAGCCGCCTTGGTTTCGTTTTTTTTTGCTTTGTAAAATCACAAAATGACAAAATGACAAAATTACAAATTACCCATTTTAAAAAAAATACAAACCATAAAAAAACGCGGAAAACTTCTTGTTTTCTAGAACAAAAGCACGCAAAGAGCTTTTGTTTTTTATAATAGAAAACTATCTGTAAACTTTACACACAATACGAGTTTTTTTTGACATTAAATGGCAGTCTGTTATTTCAATACATAATCTTAATAAGAAAGGTTTGATTGTGCACAACATTATTTTTGCACAATACAAAGTTTTCTTATTGAGAGAGAAAAAACAGATAACAAATTATCCACAAGGGGGATTTATGAAAAAGATGTTATTATTTGCAGCTGTAGCTTTAATGGCTATAAGCGCACAAGCAGGCGGGACTTTTAAGTCTACAAGCAACGGGTCAAGTAGCAAAAAGTCTACAAAAGCAAAAAAAGCGAAGAGAGCGAAAAAAAGTGCTTCTAGTCAAGGGACATCAAATAGCACTGATGATGCGTCTAAAGGTGTTTCTGGTACTTCAGAAAACATTTTTTCTAGCAAATCTAATGCTGCAAAAAAACGCAAAAAAGCTTCTAAGAAAAGCAAGAAAAACACATTTGCATCTTCTAAAGGAACTGCTAAAGGGACTTCAAACAAAGCTTCTAGCAAGAAATCTAAAAGATCTAAAAGCAAAAAAGCTTCTAAGAAAAGCAAGAAAAACACATTTGCATCTTCTAAAGGGACTGCTAAAGGGACTTCAAACAAAGCTTCTAGCAAGAAATCTAAAAAATCTAAAAGCAAAAAAGCTTCTAAGAAAAGCAAGAAAAACACATTTGCATCTTCTAAAGGGACTGCTAAAGGGACTTCAAACAAAGCTTCTAGCAAGAAATCT
>JAAOIK010000032.1 GCA_015163855.1 Pseudobdellovibrionaceae bacterium | reverse complement strand
TCTTTTTTTGCTGTAAATAAATTTCCAGCCTTATTAACAACGCTTTGGCAGTCAGGGCTGAGGTTTTTAATGTAAACTTCTTTTCCTAAAGATTTATATTTTTTTACTAAGTTGTTAATAACTTCAATGCTGGAGTAATCAGAAACTTTAGAGTTTTTAAAATCTAAATAAATAGTTTGGGTGTCTGTTTTTGGGTTAAATAATTGTAAAAAACTTTGCACCGACCCAAAGAAAAGAACACCACTAAGTTTATAGTGTTTAAAGCCTTTATCATCAATATATTCTTCGGAATGAATATTTTCTGATTTTTTCCATGCAAAAACAAGGGCCGAAACAACAACTCCGCAACCTACAGCAATGGCTAGGTCTGTAAAAATAGTTACTGTTGAAACTAAAAGAATAATAAAGGCATCAGCTTTAGGAATTTTTCCTAAAATGCGAAGGCTTGCCCATTCAAAGGTACCAAAGACAACCATGAACATTACTCCCACTAAAGCAGCCAAAGGAATTAGTTCAATAAGGCTTGAGGCAGCTACAATAAAAAATAATAAAAATAAAGCGGCGCTAAATCCAGAAGCTCGGCCACGACCGCCAGAACTTATGTTAATCATACTTTGGCCAATCATAGCACATCCGCCCATTCCTCCAAAAAAACCTGTAACAATATTTGCAAGGCCTTGTCCTACACATTCCCTGTTAGTTCTTCCTCTGGTTTCTGTTAATTCGTCAATAAGTTGAAGGGTCATTAGTGACTCAATTAAACCAATGGCTGCTAAAATGGCAGAGTAAGGTAAAATAATTTTAAAGGTTTCCATAGTAAAGGGAATGTTGGGAAAGTGAAAGCTGGGAAACCCTCCTCCCACAGAAGCCATGTCTAAAACCACTCGTGTATCTAAATTTAGTAAGTGGACAATACCAGTAACTATGATAATTCCCACAAGGGTTGAAGGAAGTGCTTTAGTTAGTTTTGGTAAAAAGTGAATGATAAACATAGTTAATGCTACGAGCCCTAACATTAACATCATGTCTTTAGATTCCAGCCAAGTTACAATGCCTTGGCTATCGGTGTATTTAAATTGCGAAAGTTGAGCAAGAAAAATAATTATAGCAAGCCCATTAACAAAACCTAGCATAACAGAATGGGGAATTAGTCTAACAAATTTTCCAAATTTTAAAACACCTGCTAAAATTTGGATTATTCCCATTAAAACCACAGTGGCAAATAAGTATTCTACGCCGTGGTCGGCAACTAAAGATACCATAACTACGGCTAAGGCTCCCGTGGCTCCAGAAATCATTCCAGGTCTTCCTCCTGCAAGGGAGGTAATAAGCCCAATTAAAAACGCGGCATAAAGTCCTACTAAGGGTTCAACCCCGGCAACAAAAGAAAAGGCAACAGCTTCGGGCACTAGGGCAAGAGAAACGGTAAGGCCAGATAAAATATCGTTTTTAAGTGTTTTTGTAGTTTTTGAAAATAATTTAAACATGGTTGCTACTTCTTAGTGATTTGATTTTAACTCTTCTTGGTATATAGGTAAAATAGTAATTACTCAATAAATAAAAAAGGAATTTTAATGAAAGAGGGGAGAAATACTTTGGTGGTAGGGGCCATATTTATGTAGGCAGAAAAAAACCAGAACCAAAACCAGAACCAGAACCAAAACGGACGCTGGTTCGTCCGTTATCACAGTTGGTGGAGGTGGCGGGAATCGAACCCGCTTCCGCAAATCTTCTATCAAAAGGCGCTACATGCTTAGTTTATGTTTTATTAAATTTAAAAACTTCCACAAACAAAATTTTTTAAATTATCTCTTCAGCAAGTTTAAAAAAAAAGCCCTAAAGATAACAACTTTTTTTCGAGACCGCTAAATGACGCCTTTTATATTTTCGCAGTCACAAAACATAAAGGCGGCTACCTTCAATTAGGCAGCAAGTGAATAGTCGTTGCCAACTAAAAAAATTACAGGTTTTTATCGAGGACCGTCCTGCACCCCGGCATGCTCCTTGAGACTTTGTATCCGCGTCGAAGCCAGGACACCCCCAAGTACAAATATACTTATAACAAAATTCGCTCTAAAAAGCTAGGTTAAAGATTTCCAGCCAAGAAGGTGTTCGTCCTCGATACTATAAATCGGCTGATTATTTTTTTTTGTAACAGACACATTAACTTGTCTAGAGTAATTAGCAGGCCACATTTGGTTTTGGTAATTTTGCTCGGCTAAGCGAACCCACTTTTTTTTTAAATTCACCTCTACAAGCACGGCCACATGTCCTGTTTGTAAAAACGACTTAGCATAAACAAGCAAGTCGCCAACGAGGGGAGCGGTGCTCGAAGCATTATTATAATTATAAAACGGTTGAGGTGTTTTTGTTTTTAAATGATAGCAATGATCCACTTGCTCCCAAATTTCATAGGCGTAGTTAACCGAGGCAAAGCTTATATTTTTTGTTTGGCATAACCAGCGGCGAACATATTCCACACACTGCCACTTTAGTCCCGTGGCTATGTCGTTTATAAAATGAGTTTCTGTGGAAACATACTGAGCGCTGCCATTGCTGTACGCAGACGCTTGCGCGTTTACTCCCAAAAGGGTATTAAACTTTTCCACTTTTGTTTAAAGAGTTATTTTTGTGTGCTTATGTTGTTCAAAGCTACATCTAAAGGTACAAGTGCTACATCTACATCTATAGATAGAGGCAAAGCATCACCATCATAATCGAGTTCGTCATAGAGTTTGTCCTGTACCAGTCGCACATTAGTTATAGCTCGTTCAACGGAGCCGCTGAAGCTGCGTTTTAATATTGCAGGTATTTTGCTTCTGTTTTGTTTCATTCTTGCAATAATAGCGTTGTATCT
>JAAOIK010000031.1 GCA_015163855.1 Pseudobdellovibrionaceae bacterium | reverse complement strand
ATTTTAATGAAACAGAGGAAATAAAAAATTTAGAAGTGGCAGTGAAAAATTCTGAAGCAGAATATAGAAAATGCCGTTATGATTATTTTGAAGAAATACTTTTACTTTCAAAGTTTGACTCAAAATTATTAGTTACCGCGCATACCGCTGATGATTTACTAGAAACGCGATTAATGCGTTTAATGAGAGGTGTGGGCTCGCAAGGTTTGGTGGCCATTAAACCAGTAAGCATTAAAGAAAATCATTTATTAGTAAGACCTTTGTTAACAGTTATGCGATCGTCTTTGCAAGATTATGTTCATCAAAATGCTGTGCCTTTTTTTGAAGACCCTTCTAATAAAAACGATCAATTTTTGCGCAATTGGTTGCGTTTAAAAGTTTTGCCAATTATAGCGCAAAAAAATAAAAAATATTTACAAAATATGTCGCAATCTTTAAATGCCATTGCTAGCGACCAAAAGGAAGATATTGATTTTTTACAAAAAGTGGTTGTAAAAAACAAGATCCATTTGGATGTGTTTTATAGCCTTTCTGTAGTGGATCAAAAACGAACTTTGGCCCATTATTTATATTGTAATAAAGTGAAAAATTACTCTATGGGTCATGTTTTAGAGCTCTTAAAGTATTTAAATGCTCCAAAAAAAGAGCAATTTTTCCATATAGCTAGACAGGGTTGGAAATTAAAGCAACCTTGGCTTTATATCCTTGATAATTCATCAAAAAGTATTAGACTAAACACCGATTAAAAACCGAGGTAAAAATGAAAAATGCATCTCAAAAAACATTTGCAATGTGGGCTATATTTGTTGTGTTAGCTATTGTGTTAATACAAAACTATCAAGAAAAGAATAAAGCTTTTATTAAAGATTTTGATTACAATCAATTTAGGCACGCTTTAACGGTAAAACATGTAAAAGATGTCACTTTTGAAATTGCAGACAACGACAGTATTGGCGAAATTGTTGGTACTATGAAAGAAGAGTTTAAAAAAGAATACAAGGGTGCTGTAAAATTTAAAGTACAAGGGGATATTAGTGCGCAAGGGCGATTGCTTGTGGAAAAAAATGGACTAACTCCTAATTATAAAAAAGTAAAAGAATCCTTTTTTGTCTCTTTGTTGTTAAGTTGGTTACCGTTTGTATTTTTAATTGTTATTTTTTTATTTTTCTTTAAGCAGATGCAATCGGGAGGAAGTAAAATTATGAGCTTTGGAAAAAGCAAAGCTAAGATGATGGACCAATCTAAAAATAAAATAACTTTTAAAGATGTTGCTGGTGTAGAAGAAGCCAAAGAGGATTTAGTAGAAATTGTGGACTTTTTAAAAAACCCTAAAAAATTTACCAATATGGGAGCAAAAATTCCAAAAGGAGTTTTGTTAGTGGGCCCTCCTGGTACAGGGAAAACTTTACTAGCTAAAGCCATGGCGGGCGAAGCCGATGCTCCATTTTTTAGCATTTCGGGTTCAGACTTTGTAGAAATGTTTGTGGGTGTGGGTGCCTCTAGAGTAAGAGATTTGTTTGAGCAAGGAAAAAAACATGCTCCTTGTGTTATTTTTATTGACGAAATAGATGCCGTAGGTCGACACCGTGGATCGGGTATGGGTGGAGGACATGATGAAAGAGAACAAACTTTAAATCAACTACTAGTAGAAATGGATGGTTTTGAATTTAATAATGGAGTTATTGTTTTAGCTGCCACCAATCGTTTAGATGTGCTTGACCCAGCCCTTTTAAGACCAGGAAGATTTGACCGCAGTGTAATGGTTCCTGTTCCCGATTTAACAGGAAGAGAAGAGGTTTTAAAAATTTATGTTAATAAACTTCCTGAAGAAAAAATAGCAAGCAATGTAGATTTACAGGCTGTAGCTAGAGGAACCACTGGTTTTTCGGGAGCCGATTTAGCCAATTTAGTTAATGAAGCCGCTTTGCGAGCTGCTCGTTTAAATAAACAACAAATTTCCATGGAAGACTTAGAACAATCTAGAGATAAAATTTTAATGGGTGCAGAGCGAAAATCCATGAAAGTTACAGAACAGGATAAAAAAATTACGGCCTACCATGAAGCAGGTCACGCCATTGTGGGAAAGTTATTGCCACAAATGGACCCTATTCATAAAATTAGTATTATTCCTAGAGGACGAGCCTTGGGGGTCACACAAACCCTTCCCAAAGAAGAAGAATTAAATATGACGAAAACTAAAGCGCATAATTTATTATCTTTTTTATTTGGAGGAAGAGTTGCCGAAGAATTAATTTTTAAAGATTTTACTACAGGGGCTTCTAACGATATTGAACGAGCTACAGATTTAGCACGAAAAATTATTTGTGAATGGGGAATGAATGACAACATTGGTCCAATTAATTTTGCAGACTCTGACAAACCGGTTTTTGTAGGTATGCAAAGTGTGGGGCAAAGTAAATATTCTGAAAAGAAAGCAGAAGAAATTGATAACGAAATTTCGTCTTTAATTCATGCGGCCAAAATAAAAGCCACAGAAATTTTAAAAGACAATGAAAATTTATTACACACTTTAGCCAAAGCATTATTACAGTTTGAAACTATTGATAATAAAGAATTTGAGTTAATTATGAGCGGTGAAAGTTTAGATCAGTTAGAAATTTATCGAGAAGAGCAAGTGCAAATTTTAAAGCAAGAAGCTGCTAATAGTGAAAAAAATGCTAAGGCAGAGGCTGCTATAAAAAAACAAGAAGTTTCTGCAGATATTAATTTAAAGCCCAATCCCAATGTGGCAGGCTAAGTTATATTTTTATTAAGGTTAATATGGAAAGTCCAGTAAAATTTGGAACAGATGGTATTAGAGGGCTAGCTAATCAATTTCCTATTACCACAGATGTGGCTTTAAAAGTGGGCCAAGCTTTAGGAGTTTTAGTAAAAAAAGAGCTTCATAAAAAAGGCTCGGGCCATATGGTTTTAATTGGCAAAGACACGCGCATTTCGGGCTATATGATTGAGCAAGCCTTAGCTAGTGGTTTAAATTCTATGGGAGTGTCGGTGCAATTAGTGGGGCCTTTGCCAACGCCTGGGGTAGGATTTTTAACAAAAAATATGCGTTGTGATGCAGGGGTGGTAATATCGGCTTCTCATAATTTGTATATGGATAATGGCATTAAATTATTTGGTGCAGATGGTTTTAAAGTATCTAAAGAAACCGAAGCATCCATAGAGCAATTACTGTTAAAAGATTTGTCGCAATATTTAGTTAGCCCTCAAGACATAGGTAGAACTCGCCGTATTGAAGATGCCTCGGGTCGTTATGTTGTTCATGTTAAAAATGTTTTTCCTCATCCATTGCATTTAGAGGGCTTAAGAATAGTGGTGGATTCGGCCCATGGTGCTGCTTACAAAGTAGCACCTGCTATTTTTGAAGAATTAGGGGCTAAGATTATTAATATTGGTAATCATCCTAACGGGTTTAATATTAATAAAAATTTTGGAGCCTTATGTCCAAGTACATTACAAAAAGCCGTGATTGAACACAAAGCAGACTTAGGAATTGCCGTAGATGGCGATGCCGATCGTATTTTAATGGTAGACGAACTAGGCCAAATTTTAAGTGGTGATCATATTTTAGGCTTATGTGCTATGGATTTAAAAAAACAAAAAGCCTTAAACAATGATGCTGTGGTATTAACCCCTATGAGTAGCATTGCTTTAATAAATTATTTAAAAAAAGAAAACATACAAGTACATATAGCGCCGGTTGGTGATAAAAATGTAGTAGCTTTAATGAAAGAAAAAGATTGTGTTTTAGGGGGAGAAAACTCTGGCCATGTTATTTTTTTAGATCACAGTACTACAGGAGATGCGTGTATTGCGGCTTTAAAAATTTTAGAGCTAATGAAAATCGAGAAAAAAAAGTTAAGCCAAATGCGCAATATTTTTAAAACGCCTTTGCAAATTAATCATAGTGTTAAACTTAGTAAAATTATGGATTCGTCTTTGGTTTTGTCTGATATCCCTAAGTACTCAGACACATTAAAACAATTAGAAGATAATTTAGGCGGCAATGCTCGCATTTATGTTAGACCTTCTGGTACGGAACCTGTAGTTCGTATTTTTTTAGAGGGGGAAGACAAAGCTTTACTAGATAAATCTTTAACGACTATGACGGAATTTTTAGAAAAAAATATTAATTAATAAAAATGTCAGAAGATATAAAACTTGTAAGCTCTGTTAAAGATTTAAACTGTTGGATTAGTGAAGAGTTTATTAACAAATTATCTAGCTCAAAAAAAGATGTTATATTATTAAATGGCCCTTTAGGTGTTGGAAAAACACAATGGGTGAGTTTATTTGTTAAGCAAATGTTTGGCGATCAAAGCTTGCAAAGCACAGCCGATAATGAAGAGGCAGGTAATGGAGAGGCAGGTAATGTCAAAAAAGAAAATGTTACTAGTTCACCCACATTTTCTTTGCACAATGTTTACCAAAAAGCAGGTTTAACCATTCATCATTTTGATTTATACCGATTAAGTTCCGAAAATGAGTTAGAATCATTTAACTTTTGGGATGTTTTTAAAGAAGATAATGCTTATGTTATTATCGAGTGGTCTAAAAAATTTTCTATTTTAAAATTTTTTCCTGGCTGGCAAGTGCATAACATAGATATAGATTTTTTAGACAAAAATAGCTCGTCTAGACAAATTAAATATACAAAATCGAAATAATTTTTTACTGCAAACTGTGACTTACTGCAAACTGTGATAGTCCACCGTATTTGTGATTTCGCATTGTGGGCAAAAGACTTCTTCTTTAACTTGTTCTTCGGCAAAATGCGCCGTATGAGTGGTTTCTAAGGGGTTATTACATAAAGGGCAAATAACTTTTTCTTTGGTAATAGAAAGTTTACTAGGTATAGTTTGTTTTCTTAATAACTTTTTCATGTTTCCCTTTATTTGATTAAAGCGTCTTACTGTAAAGAGCTTATAATCTTTATCGGATAGGGGAAAGCAGGCTAAAGTGTTCTATACTAATACAGGACTTTGGTAGATTAAATTAGGCAGACACTGTCTGCCCATTTCAATTTAGTTTAGGCAAATATACAAAACACAAGCACTGTTTACCCAATTATATTTGCCTAAATACACAACCTTACCTTAAATAAAAGTGTCCCCTTTCTGACTTTCTTTAAACTGCTTAAAATTAGAGCAGGTATTTAAAAAATCTAAATTGGTTTTTACACAAGATTTATTACCGTTTTCTTTTTCGGCCGTTTGCATTTTTTTCATATATAAAAATAATTTTTTTTGTGATTCGGCACTTAGTACATGCTCCATCAAGCACGAATCCAATTCGGCAGTATTTTTAGTTACGCCCAAAAAGTTTTTTAAAAAGTAATACAATAAAGTTTTGTTGGCTAAAATTTCGTGCACTTTTTCGTGAGAAACTTTAGATAAATTTAAAAATCCATTTTTGTCTTCTTCTACTAAATTTTTCTTTTTTAAATTTTTAATGGCAATCGAAACACTGCCTCTAGAAAAATTTAAAAGTTTAGAAATATCTACCATGCGTACATAGCCATTATCTTCATGTAGCTTATGAATGGCACACAAATAATGGGCAGTGGAGTGAGTAATTGGTGTTTGTATAGTGCTCATTAGCTTAATCCTTGGTAAGTTTTTATAGTGTTCATTAGCTTAACCCTTGATAAGTTATTACAGCAAGCACATAGGCCACAATATTAAAACTAAACAATTGTATTAAAGCTACCTTCCAGTTACCAAATTCATTTTTGGCTATACTAACTGTGGCCATACATTGAAGGGCAATCATAAAAAAAATTAATAAAGCTAAAACAGAAGGTAGTGTAAAAATTAATTTTCCAACACTGCCATCTGCATTAGTAAAGCGTGCGGTTTTCATTGTGCTTAATAAAGATTGGTGTATGTCGGTATCGTGTTCTTCGGTAATGTTAAATACACTGGCCAAGGTAGATACAAAAACTTCGCGAGCCGCAAAGGAGGATAAAATACCTAAGCCCACTCGCCAATCTGCACCCATAGGTTTAAAAATGGGTTCGATCACTTTTCCCACTTGTGCAGCATAACTTTTATGAAATCGTTCATTAGTATTTTTTATTTTATAATTGGGAAAAGTAGAGGCTCCCCAGATAATAATAGACAACACTAAAATAATAGGGCCAGCATTTTTAATAAAACTATTTGTGCGGATTAACATTTGTTTAACTACTTTTTTAAAATTAGGCAATTTATAAGAGGGAAGCTCCATAATAAAAAAGGAATTTTGTTTTTGTGATAAAAAACGATTAATAATACTAGCGGTTAAGCCACCTATTACCAGCCCTGAAAAGTACAGCAGTGCTAAAATAAAACCTGCTAAAAAAACCGACTCTCCAAAAAATAAAAAACTAATAATTAAAGCATAAACAGGTATGCGGGCACTGCATGTCATTAAGGGCAAAATAAATAAAGTTAAAAATTTTTCTTTTTTATTAGGTATAGTTCTGGCGGCCATCATAGCAGGAACAGCACAGGCCATCGAAGATAATATGGGAACAAAAGAACGACCATTCATTCCTAATTTAGACAAAGGTTTATCAACAAGACTAGAGGCCCTAGCTAAATACCCACTGTCTTCTAGTAAACCTAAACCAAGAAATAAAATGGCAATTTGAGGTACAAAAACCATAAATGCCCCCACTCCAGAAATTAATCCCTCTCCTAAAAAAGCGGTCCATAAACTATCGGGGGAAATTTGGACAATAAATTCGCCCAAGTTAGCAAATAATAAATCTATGGAATCAATTAAGGGTGTAGCTATCCAAAAAATAGAGGCAAAAAGCAAAGTCATAATACTTATAAAAAACACTAGGCCTAAAATGGGGTGAAGCAAATATTTATCTATATTGGCAGAATAGTTTTTTACAGAGGAGGAAAAAAGATTTTTTTCTATTTTTTGAAAGCGAGAAAAATTGTTAAAATAATCTTCTTCTTTCCATAAAGCTTTTTTTTGTGTAGGCCCTAAATTAGAATTAATAGTTTGGTGGTGTAATTGGTTTATTAAAACTTTAATATCGGCATCATTATTTATATTTACAGGTACCACAGGGCATTTTAATTTTTCAGAAAGAGCTTTTACATTAATAGTAATGTTATTTTTTTCTAAAATATCCACCATGCTAAGTACTACAATCACCGAAAAACCTTGCTCTATCAGTTGTTGAGTAATTAAAACTTGTCTTACAAATTGGGTAGAGTCCACAACAGAAAGAATTAAATTCTTACTTTGATTTTCTGTATTTTTAAAAAGTAGTTGATGAGTAATTTCTTCTTCCGCAGTTTTTGGGTGCAAAGAATAAATACCAGGAGTATCTAAAAATTTAATTTTTACATTAAAGTTAGATCCAGCATAACCTGTGGTATAATCTACTGTGGTGCCAGGGTAGTTGGTAGTTTTTGCACTTTTGTCGGTAAGTTTATTAAATAAAGTGCTTTTTCCTGCGTTGGGAGAACCAATCATTAAAACAGAAGGAATATTTTTTTCTATTATTTTTGAATTTGAAGACATTTTAATTCCCTTTTGCGTAAGGCAACAGTGGTGCCTTGAACCTCTACAATAAAAGGCTCTCCAAAACTTAACTGTTGAATAATTTTAAAACTATGCCCAACAATAAAGCCCAACTCTATTAATCGCATTTTTATATTTTCATCACCAGATAAGCCCGTGATGGTTAAATAGGTATTGAAAGTAAAATTAGAAGGCATAATAGTGATATATACCACTTGTTAGCTATGTCAAACAATTAAATAGCCTTAATATCTTTGCTCGCAGTTAACTTTGCCTCTGTTACATTTTGTAATTCTTCAAAACTCATACCCTCTATGATTTCTTCCACAACAATGCCTTTAGAGGTGATGCTCATTACCGCCAAGTCACTAACGATTTTATGAATACAATTTAATCCTGTTAAGGGGAGGTTACATTTTTTTAAAATTTTAGGATTTCCTTTTCTGTCGGTATGTTGCATGGCCACAATAACATTTTTTGACCCGGCTACTAAATCCATAGCCCCTCCCATACCTTTAATCATTTTGTTGGGAATCATCCAATTGGCAATGTCGCCGTTTTCATCCACTTGCATAGCCCCTAACACGCTTAAATCAATATGACCTCCGCGTATCATGGCAAAGCTATCTGCGGAAGAAAAATAACTAGCACCAGCAGTAGAGGTTACAGTTTGCTTTCCGGCATTAATTAAATCGGCATCCACTTTGTCTTTGGTGGGGAAGGGGCCAATTCCTAATAAGCCATTTTCGCTTTGTAAAAATACATTTTGTTCGGGGGTAATATAATTGGCCACTAGTGTGGGAATGCCAATTCCTAAATTTACCGTAAAACCATTTTTCACTTCTTTAGATATTCTTTGTGCAATTTGTTCTTTAGTTAACGGCATATTTTCCTTATAGTAGTTATGTAATTATTGGCTAATGGTTTTTTGTTCAATTCTTTTTTCGTAGTTTTTACCTTGAAAAATGCGTTGTACAAATACTCCCGAGGTGTGAATGTGGTCGGGGTCTAATTCGCCCACAGAAACAAGTTCTTCTACCTCTACAATGCTAATCTTTCCTGCCATGGCCATCATAGGGTTAAAATTTCTGGCCGTTTTATTAAAAATTAAATTACCAAAGGTGTCGCCCTTCCAAGCTTTAATTAAAGCAAAGTCTCCCGTTAAGGCCGTTTCTAAAAGATAATCGCGTCCGTTAAATTGTTTTACCTCTTTACCTTGAGCCACTAAAGTTCCTACTCCGGTAGGGGTGTAAAAACCCGCAATGCCAGCGCCTCCTGCTCTAATTTTTTCTGCTAAAGTGCCTTGAGGGGTAAATTCTACCTCCAGCTCTTTATCAAGGTATTGTTGAGCAAATAAATCATTTTCTCCAACATAACTGGCTATCATTTTTTTAATTTGTTTATTTTTTAATAGTAAGCCTAAGCCAAAATCATCTACTCCCGCATTATTAGAAATACAAGTTAGTCCGGTTATTTCTTTTTTCTTACTTAAAGCATTAATTAAATTTTCGGGAATTCCACAAAGTCCAAATCCACCAACTAATATATTTGTATTACTAGTAATATCTGCAATGGCTGCTTCGGCATTTTCATACACTTTAGATGTTGTAGAGGAGGAGTTTTTCATATTTATACCTTTTTAAATAATGTATAACTTTCTATAAACGGAAGCAGTGAATTTGTCTAGGCACAAAAGCTATAAGCTGCTTATTTTTAAGAAAAAGATTTAGCTTGTATTTACAGCAATTGTATAAATAATAAATAACAGAATCTCTTGTTTTTTTAGTAATTTAGGTTATTTTAATAAAGCAAAGCCACAGGTTTTTTTATAGAAAAGATGTGGTGATAAATAAGGGTCTTAAATTTTTTAAAGGGTAAGTATGGCAAGTATCTTTTTATATGCAATGGGTATTTATTTTTCTTTGGGAGTGGTGTTTTCTATTTTTTTCTTGTTAAAAGCCATTCATAAAATGGATGCTTTGGTAAAAGTCTCTAGCCCAATGTTTCGTTTATTTTTATTGCCAGCTTCTATATTATTGTGGCCGTACTTACTGTACATTATTAACAAAAGGAAATTATGAAAAGTCGTCACCGTTTATGGCATGGTCGTTTATGGGTAAGTTTATCTATTCTTATTGTTTTGGTATTAGTGCTGGCAGTGATTTTACGACCAAAACCTATTCCTCAAGATTTGGGTCAATTAACCTCTCAAAAAAGTAATTAATTATGAGTACACAATATTTTCCCGTACATTGGAACAAGCAAAAAAAATATTATGATTTTATTGCTTTAGCTTTTATTGTTATTTACTTAGCTGCGTATTCTGTATTTAGTACGATCACTTTTCCTAAAGACCAACAGTTTAGCAGTATAATTATTTTAATTAGAGCTTTTGGTAGTTGTTCTTTAATTCTTTTGCATATTATTTTATTAATTGGCCCTCTTGCTCGATTAAATTCTATTTTTGCGGTTTTGTTGTATAACCGTAGACACCTTGGAGTGATGACCGCTTTTTTAGCCCTTTTTCATGGCGCTTTAGTGACTTTTTTTTATCACAGTTTTGGAAGTATAAACCCTTTTTTATCCTTATTAACTAGTAGCTCAGAATATACTAGTTTTACTTCTTTTCCTTTCGAGCTATTTGGTTTACTAGCATTGTTTGTATTATTGGTATTAGCTTCTATTAGTCATGATTTTTGGCAAAAAAACTTAGGTCGTGATGTTTGGAAGTCTATTCATATGGGCATTTATTTTGTATATGCTTTTGTGGTTATTCATGTGGCTTTAGGGGTTATGCAATCCGAACAAGATTTTATTTATGTTTGGATAATGGGAGTGGGAGTAACTGCGGTGATTAGTGCACACTTACTAACTTTTTGGAAAGAACACAGTAAAGATAAACAAATATTTAATCAAAAAGATAATTGGTTACAAGTGTGTGATGTTAGTAATTTTACAATGAATAAAGCGAAAATGGTTAAAGCACCCACTGGCGAAAGAATTGCGGTATTTAAACACGAAAAAGGTTTTAGTGCCGTTACCGATTTGTGTGCACACCAAGGTGGGCCTTTAAGTGAGGGGCGGGTGATAGATGGTTGTATTACTTGCCCTTGGCATGGTTGGCAGTATCGCCCCGAAGACGGGCAAAGCCCTCCTCCTTTTAAAGAAAAAGTAGCTACTTACAAAACAAAAATAGAAAATAATATGGTGTATGTATTTTATCAACCAGAGGGCGAAGGAGTGTATATTGACCCTTCTTCTTTTGATAAAGAAAACATAACTAAGCCCTGTTTAAAAAATACATAAAGGAAAAAGATGAACAAAGAACAAACTTTTTTTGTTGGTTACCTAGCTCTTCCCAAAAAGTATTCGCGCTTTTTAAAACTATTTTTACCCTTTCTTTTTGTAGCCCTATTGGTATTGAGTTATGTTTTATCCAGTTATAAAAATGCGCCTAATAAGGGAAAAGGTTGGGACCCCACAGGAAAAACAGCCATTACTGTAAAGGCTTGGTTATTAACTAAGCCTTATGTTTTAGCTCGATTTAAACACCAATCCAAAGTTTACACGGCCATTTTAACAGCCATGGATAAAAGAGGAATTAAAAATCGAGTAAAAGGCTTGCACAATCAATGGGTAAAATTAACTGGTATTATGACTCACTATGAAGGTCGCTTTGTTTTTAACATTTTAGATGGAAAAGAGGCCATTGTTGCTTTAAAAACCAAACCCACTATTTCTAAAACTATTTTTAAAAAAAGTTTTGGTTTAAAAACTTTGCAAGGCGAAGTGATAGACCCAAAGTGTTATGTTGGCGCTATGAAACCCGGCCTTGGCAAAACGCATAAAGCTTGCGCCACTTTATGCATTAAGGGAGGAATTCCTCCTGCGCTATTAGTACAAGATCAATTATTTAAAGAAAGATTTTATTTATTATTAGATGAAAATGGTCAAGCTGTATTAGAATCCATTTTACCTTTTGTTGGAGACCAAGTTCAACTTCAAGGAGAGGTGCAAAGATGGGGTGACTTATGGTTTTATAAAATGAAAAAAAACAGCATTAAGCGCATTAATTTATAAGCAACTACACCTCTTAAAATTAATAAATATTTTAATAAAAAGGAAAACATGAAAAAAAAAGTAATAGCTAAATATTCAGAAATTAAAGATCGTCAACCTTACTATGCTTTAGTAGCCAATGTCGATTTAGTTATTGTTCGTTATGATAAAAATATTTCTGTTTTATATGGAAGATGTCATCATAGAGGCGCACTATTAGCTGATGGGCATATTAAGGGAGATAATTTAATTTGTGGTGTTCATAATTGGGATTACCGTTACGACACGGGCGTTAGTGAGTATGACAATAGCGAAACATTACATAAATTTACTGGTGGAGTAGATGGAGATTCTGTTTGGGTCGATGAAGAAGAAATTTTTCAATGGCAAGAAAAAAACCCTCAACCTTATAATAGAGAAGAATACTTAGGCAATTATCAAGATTTTCACGGCACTCCCGAAGAACCATTTAATAGTCAAATTCAAGCTTTAGCTAAAAATGGATTAAAAAAACTAGGTCACCATGGAGCTATGTCGGCAATGGGAGTTCCCCTTACCGAGCTACCCAGTTGGAAAGATATTCAATTTATAACTGCACAATTATCTAAGGCACCCCAATTGGATGATGTTCCTGTGGGTTCAGAAGTGGTGATTGGGCCTAAGGCAAAAAAACCTTTAGTGCTAAAAATCCCTCTTTTTATTTCTGACATGAGTTTTGGAGCTTTGTCGGAAGAAGCAAAAGTGGCTTTAGCTTTAGGGGCCGAGCAATCTGGAACAGGTATTTGTAGCGGCGAGGGAGGAATGTTGCCCGAAGAACAAGCGGCTAATTCGCGTTATTTTTATGAATTAGCTTCGGGTCGTTTTGGTTTTAATATGGACAAGGTAAAACAATGCCAAGCTTTTCACTTTAAGGGAGGGCAAGGTGCAAAAACAGGAACAGGCGGACACCTCCCAGGAAATAAAGTAGTAGGAAAAATTGCAGAAGTAAGGGGTTTACAGGTGGGAGAAGATGCTATTTCTCCTGCGCGTTTTCCTGATTGGACTAAGACGAAAGAAATTAAAGCTTTTGCCGATCAAGTTAAACAAGCCACGGGAGGAATTCCCATTGGTTATAAATTATCGGCTCAACACATTGAAAAAGATATCGATGCGGCTTTAGAGGTGGGAGTAGATTATATTATTTTAGATGGAAGAGGTGGGGGAACAGGTGCTGCGCCAACTTTGTTTAGAGATAATATTTCGGTACCAACTATACCCGCTTTGGGCAGGGCACGAAGACATTTAGATAGTTTAAAGTGTAAAGATGTAAGTTTAGTTATAACGGGAGGTTTGCGAGTGGCAGAAGATTTTACAAAAGCTTTGGCCATGGGTGCAGACGCTATTGCTTTATCTAACTCGGCATTACAGGCCATTGGTTGTTTGGGCATGAGAGCTTGTCATAGTAACAACTGTCCTGTTGGAATTGCTACACAAAAAGTGCATTTGCGCGAACGCTTAATTGTGCAAGCCTCGGCTAAGCGCTTACAAAATTATTTAGACTCTAGTGTACACTTAATGAAGATATTAGCTCGCGCTTGTGGGCATACCCATTTAAACCAATTTGCCTTAGAAGACTTGGTTACATGGAAAAAAAGTATGCACGAATTATCTGGAGTGCCTTTTGCGGGAGTAAAACCTTAAATTTTTTACAAAACGATTGCCTTGAACCCTTTTTTTATATAATTAGATACTTAATTTAATAGAGTAAAAAATATAATTTAAGGGGTTTTATGCATATTGTGAAAATTATTTTTGTATTGTTATTTTTTATAACTTCTTGTGAGGCTATGAACTTTTCTGATAGAGATGCTAACGCAGATGCAACTTATCGAGTAACTTTTGTAGCTAATTGGACGAAATCGAGATTTTCAACTAACTTTCCCGAAGGAAACGATCATTTTTCTGGTTTAGTAGGCGCTACACATAATAGCCGTGTAAATTTTTGGAGAGAAGGAAAACAGGCAAGTAAAGGAATAGAAATAGTAGCAGAAACGGGATCTAAAACGACTTTCATAAACGAAATTGAAATTCAAAAAAGCAATAATGTGGCAGAGTTTTTATTAAGTGGAGGCGGATTAAGCTTTGGAAAAGGGAATGGAAATATTTCTTTTGAATTTGATATTAATCGTCCTCATCCTTTAGTGACTTTAATTAGTATGTTAGCACCAAGCCCTGATTGGTTTGTGGGTGTGCATGATTTATCTTTATTAAATAGCAGGGGCCAGTGGGTAGAAAGCTTAGAAGTAAACCTTCCCCTTTATGACGCAGGAACAGACTTGGGAAGAGTGTTTACTTCTGCAGACGAAGACTCTAACGGGGTTATTAGTTTATTAACTTCTAGACCAGGAGATACAAATTTTGTAAACGGTAAACACAGAAATAATGCCCGCTATGTTGGAAAATTTATTTTTGAAAGAATTAAATAAGTTTATTTCACACAAAATTAAATAAGTTTATTTTAAAAAACTGTAAATAAATTTTTTTATAAAAAATTAAATCAGTTTAGAATCGGTTATAACTTCTATTAGCGACGGGCCTTGTGTATAATTTAAGGCCTGTTCTAAAGCTTCTTCTAATTCGTTAATAGTTTTTACTTGTATGCCTAAAGCTCCACAGTTTTGGGCGTACTTTGCAAAGTTTGGATTCTGTAGGGAGGTTTGCCAAATATTCCATTCCCCAGCCAGTTGTTCTTTAGAAATTTTTCCCAATTCATTATTATTTAATAAAATATGAGTAATATTCATTTTATATTTTACCGCAGTGGTAAGTTCATTCATATACTGGCCAAAGCCACCATCACCACTCACAGAAACCACTTTTCTTTTCCCCTTTACCGCAGCCCATGCTCCCATAGCAGCAGGGAAGGCAAACCCAATGGAACCTAAGTATCCAGACATTAAAATCGTTTGGTTTTTACATTCAAAGTACCTTCCAAAAGAATATGCATTATTACCCACATCTACAGGTATTACTGCGTCTTCTGGAATTTTTTCTTGCAAAGTTTTAAATAAAGCCGCCGAACCCACTCCTTTTTTTCTATCATCTTTAGCGCGAGAAGTTTTTTCGGCTCTCCAAATATTCCAGCGTTCTAAAACTTCTTTTTTAATATCTACGCTTTTGCTACCAGTAAGTTTGCTTAAACTTTTTACAGTAACACCAATATCTCCTAACACGGGTATATCCACAGAGTGAAATTTTCCAATTTGCATGGGTTCAAAATCCACTTGTATAATGGTTTTTTTCGCAGTGATGCCTGTATGATTAGAAAAAGAAGATCCTAAAACAATAAGTAAATCGGATTCGTTCATTAACCAACTGGCCACAGGAGTTCCACTTCTTCCCAGCACCCCTCCCGCTAAAGGATGGGAATCAGAAATTTGGCCCTTTGCTTTAAAAGTGGTAATGACTGCGGCATTTAGTGTTTCTGCATATTGAATAATATCGGGCATAGCAGAGCGAGCGCCGTAGCCCACAATAAATAATGGTCGTTTACTTTTTTTAATAGCCTCTACCGCTTTGTTTAAAGATTCTATAGCGGGGGCTATGGCCATGTTGGGTAATCGGCCTTCGGGAGTTCCTGCTTTTTCACTTTCACTAACTTCTATGGTTTGTACTTCGTCTGGTAAAATTAAATGACTAACATCTCTTTTAAGAATGGCATTTTTTACCGCTAAGTTGACTAACTCTATTTGGTTAGAGCTTTTTAAAACGGTTTGACTAAAAGTAGAAACCGCATCAAAGGCAGAAAGCAAATCAATTTCTTGAAAAGCCCCAGGGCCTAACACTTGAGTATTAACTTGTCCTGTTAAGGCTAACACGGGCGCTCGGTCTACTTTTGCATCCCATAAACCCGTAAGTAAATTAGTAGCACCAGGGCCTGCGATAGTAAAACACGCGGCGGGTTTGCCTATGGTTTTGGCATAACCCGAGCAAGCAAAGGCGGCGGCCCCTTCGTGACGAATTCCAAAAAATCGTAATTTTTTATTTTTTTCTTGTTTTTCTAAAGCAGAAGCAAAACCTAAATTAGAGTGACCTACCATTCCAAAAACGCTGTCTATTCCCCAGTTAGTTAAAGTTTCTACCATAAGGTCGCTGATGGTTTTTTTCGGTTTTTCTTTATCTTTTAATTGAATGTAAACGCCATCTTCTCTTTCCTCCACAGGATAAGTGGCTATGCCATCGTCATGACTGCCTGGAGATTTTCCAGAGTGGGGGCAAAAATCCCAACCATGCCACGGGCAACGAAGATAACCTTTTTCAATAGAGCCTTCACTTAATGGTCCACCTTGGTGAGGGCAGGCATTATCTAAAGCACCATATTTTCCTTTGTACTTTGTTAAGGCAATGGTTTTATTATTAATAACTACAGAGCGAACTCTGCCTTCTTTTAAAGAATTAACTTCTGCAACTTTATGCCATTTCATAATACTCCAGGGCTTACTGTTTTTAATTAATAAATAATTAAGTTTATTTAAATATTTTCTACAATCACTGCTACGGCTTCTCCTCCTCCAATACATAAAGAGGCCATTCCATATTTTTTATTATGTTGTTTTAGTGCGTAAACTAAAGTGTTTAAAATTCTTGCACCACTGGCACCAATGGGGTGGCCTAGTGCCACGGCTCCACCATGGACATTTACTTTTTCTCTTGGAATATTTAAATCTTTTATGGCTACCATAGTTACCACACTAAAGGCTTCGTTAATTTCAAAAAGATCAATGTCATTTATAGTTAGGTTGGCTTTTTTTAAAGCCTTTTTCATTGCGGCAACAGGGGCTGTGGTAAACCATTTTGGGTCTTGAGCAAAGCTTGCTTGGCTAATAATTTTTGCTAAAGGTTTTAAGTTTTGTTTGCTAACGCAATCTTGACTGGCTAAAACAAAACTTGCGGCTCCGTCATTTAATTTACTGGCATTGGCTGCAGTAATGCTACCGTCTTTGTCAAAAGCGGGGCGAAGGCTCGAAATTTTTTCTAACTTTGCTTTTTTAGGTTCTTCGTCTTCTTCAACAATACTGCTACCTTTTCGTTGTTTTACTTCCACAGGGCAAAGTTCTTTTTTAAAATACCCTTTAGTTTGCGCGGCTTGAGCCCATTCATAACTTTGTTTGGCAAAGTCATCTTGCTCTTGTCTAGAAATTTTATATTTTGTTACACAAAGTTCTGCAGCATTACCCATGTGAAAATTATTATAAGGATCCCATAGTCCATCTTTAATCATGCTGTCTGTCATTGTTGCAGGCCCCATGCGAAATCCCAAGCGAGATTTTTCTAATAAATGAGGGCTAAGGCTCATGTTTTCTTGTCCTCCAGCAACAATAGCTTGGCTGTGTCCCAGTAAAATACTATCAGTGGCTAGCATAACGGCTTTTAGTCCCGAGCCACACACTTTATTAATAGTTAAGGCTTGGCAAGATTCGGAAAGTCCTCCTCCTAAAGCGGCTTGTCTGGCAGGGGCTTGTCCACAACCCGCATTAAGCACATGGCCCATAATACATTCTTGAATGAGTTCTGGATTAAGACCAGATTGTTCGACACTGGCTTTAATGCTAATTGCTCCTAGCGTTGTGGCAGGGATACTCGAAAGCCCACCTTGAAAAGCTCCAATGGCGGTGCGTTTTGCAGCAACAATAAAAACTTCAGACATATGTTCTCCTTAGGTTTGCTGGGTTGACCTTCTTTTCATAGAGTTTAAAGTGAGGTAATGTTTAAAACAATACCTTTTGTTAACTTCATTATTTCTGTTTTTCTTCTTTTGTGTTTTTTTACAACAGAAAAACTATTTGCACAAGAGGCACAGGGAATGGTTTTAAAAGAAAGCCTGTCTTTAGTGGGAGTAAAAAAAGTTTTCTTACACGCTTCCCATTCTAAATTAAAATTAAGTGCATTTTCTGCCGAAGCAAAAAAGATTAAAATACTTAGTAATTCTAATAGTTTATTAAATAAAGTTATAGTTAAACAGTTAAAAAAAGGCAAAAACTTACACCTTTGGATTTTTAAAAAGACTTTTTTGGGAGAAGCTAAAAGTGTTAATAAAAAACCATTTATTGGTGAGTTTTTAATACAAATGCCCTCTTTGCCCGTAGTTTTAGTACAAGATTTGGGTTCTGTTTTTGTGGAGTTTTGGAAATCCTCTTTAGTTATTAAAAAGTGGAACGGGCCTATAGAAATTAAAAATACTGAGGCGGATATTAGTATTTTTTCTCAAAAAGGTATTATAAATATAGAGGGTCATAAAGGAAAATTAAAAATAGAAGCTTATGATAATAAGGTGAGTGTAAATAATTCTAAAGGGGCTTTTCAATTAAATGTTTTTAGTGGATCTATAAGTATAAATAAAGTGGATGCAAAGATTAATTTGTCGACATATAATGCCAGTGTTCTTGCAGAGGATGTTAAGGGAAGATTAACAGTGCAGGCCCAAAACTCTTCTATAAATTTAAAAAAGATTTACTCTACAACCAGGGTTAAAACGCTTAAAGGAAAAGTAAAGGTTAGTGATATAGGGGCTATTTCTTTAAATATTTTTAGTACGGGGAAAGCCTCTATTGCTGTAGGGTTAAAGGCTAGGTCGGCAAAAATATTTATTCTTAGCCACCGATTTAAAGCCAAGGTTCCAGCCGGGCTAGTGCATAAATCTTTAGGGAAGGGAGAGCAGGTTAAAGGTATTTTAAAAGGCATTAATCCTAAGGCTTTTGTGGTTTTAAAGAGCAAGAAAGGGAGAATTAGCTTACAGCTTTAATTCAAAAAGTTTGCCCTTTGTGTTAAACTTTGGTATTTAAATTAACCAGTGACGGATTTTTATATTAGTAGATAATTAAAATTATAGATTAAGGATTATTTAATAAGGTGGATATGGCAAAAGCAAAAAAAAAAGTAATTAAAAAGAAAGTAGCTAAGAAAAAAGTAGTTAAAAAGAAAGTAGCTAAAAAGAAAGTTACTAAGAAAAAAACCGTTAAGAAAAAAGTAGCTAAGAAAAAAGTAGCTAAGAAAAAAGTAGTTAAAAAGAAAGTAGCTAAAAAGAAAGTAGCTAAAAAGAAAGTTACTAAGAAAAAAGTAGCTAAAAAGAAATCTCCTAAAAAAAATAATAAAAAGAAAGTAGCTAAGAAAAAGGTTGCTAAGAAAAAAATAACTAAAAAGAAAATCACTAAAAAGAAAGTAGCTAAGAAAAAGGTTGCAAAAAAACAACCCGCTAAAAAAGTAAAAAAAGCAGTTAGTAAAAAGGCAGAGGCTAAGTCCGCAAAAGCAGAAGCTGCCGATACGCCTTCTATTTTATCTTCTCAATTTTTAGGAGAGCTAGACAGTTTAACCAGCAAAGACAATGTAGTTTTAACCGACGCTGACGGTTATCGATTTTGCGAAGTTTCTGGTTGTGACCAAATTGTTATAGCTCATAAATGGTGTCGTTTACACTTTTTAATGAAGTGGGAGGTGCCTTATATGGCAAAGGCCGTTTCTGAAAAAATTTTAGAAAAATATATTAAAGATTTAACTTCGGGTTATTCTAAGGAATATATTGAGCATTTATTTACTATAGTATCTAACCCTAAAAAATTAAATAAATTTTCTAAATAATATTTGAAATATTGGTTGTTGATATGGTATTAATGATTAACTAAAGTAGTGTACTAGTGAAAAATAAAAAAAATATTTTAATGTCTCGTAAAGTTCTTGTTCCTGTTGTCTTAGTGGTCACACTAGCGGCTTTATTTATTTGGATTTATTTGGTAACCAATAATAAAGTGGTTTTTGGCTATAATATTAATTACCAACCTACTCAACCTATTCCTTACTCTCATAAAGTACATGCAGGTCAATACAAAATTGATTGTCGTTATTGTCATGCTAATGTTGATAAATCCAGGCATGCCACTGTACCTAGTTTAAATATTTGTATGAACTGCCACTTGTCTGTTAAAACCGGCAGTCCTATCATTCAAAAGTTAACGCAACATTATATAAATAATCAACCCGTAGAGTGGCAAAAAGTACATTTATTACCAGATTATGTAAAGTTTGATCATTCCAAACATATTAATGCCGGTAAGCAATGCCAAGACTGTCATGGACAGGTGGAAACTATGGAAGAGGTTTTTCAAAAAGAAAGTTTATCTATGGGTTGGTGTGTAGATTGCCATAGAAAAAAAGAAAATAATGCACCCACTAGTTGTGTAACTTGTCATTATTAATAAAAAAAGCATTGGTTAAAGGAAAAGGACTTAGCTCATGAAAGAAGAAATAAAACATCTAAAGAAAACAACAACTAGTAAAGAGGTTAACGAGCAGCTTCTTTCTGAAGAACCAGAAAATGGCTATTGGAAGAGTCTTGCAGAGCTACAAAACACTACAGAGTTTCAACAATCTGTGGTTGATGAATTTCAATCCACACCCATAGATAAAAGTAAAGAAGAGGGTTGGGCAAGACGAGATTTTTTAAAACTAATGGGAGCCAGTTTAGCTTTAAGTACTTTTGCTTGTACTAGAAAACCCACTCAAAAAATTGTACCTTATGTTAAAAGACCAGACGATGTTATTCCTGGTGTGGCTAATCATTATGCTTCTAGTTTTGTTGATGGCTCTGAGGTTTTTGGAGTAGTTGTAAAAACTAGAGAAGGCCGTCCCATAAAAATAGAAGGTAATTCGGAATATCCAGGAGCTTTAAACAAAATATCTATGCGTGCAACAGCCAGTGTGTTGTCTTTATATGATCCTGATAGGTTAAAAGCTCCAATACAACATTTATTAAATCCTAAAAAAACCAACTACGATAGCTTGCCAATATCTTGGAAAAAATTAGATGCTACAGTGGTTAAAGAATTAAAAAAATCTTCTGTGGGTGTGCTAACAAAAAGTATTACCTCTCCTAGCACTAGGGCTTTACTTTATAATTTTAAACAAACTTATAAAGCAAAACATTACTCTTGGGATGTGGAAAATTTAGATGCTTTAAAGCAAGCACAAAAAATTTCTTATGGAGATAAAGTTGTTCCTCATTACCGTTTAAACAAAGCAAAGATGATTGTCTCTGTAGGGGCCGATTTTTTAGGTTCTTATTTAGCTCCAACAGAAATGTCTGGTTTTTTTGCTCAAGGGCGTAAACCTTCTAAAAATATGAATAAGTTAGTTGTGTTTGAGTCTGGCTTATCCTTAACGGGTGCAAATGCCGATCGTCGTTATCCAGTAAAGGCTTCGGAGTATTTAGATATTTTAATGGGAGTATTGTACCAATTGGTGATAGTAAAAAAACGCTCTTCTTATGCTTGGGATAAAAACCTTCGCCAAGTGTTAACCAGTTACAATGAAAAAGTGTCTTTGGTAGAATTAGATAAAAAATTACAACTGTCTAACATTGCCGATGAGTTATGGAAAAACCGAAAGAAAAGTTTAGTTATAGTGGGAGGAATTTCCACAGAAACACAAGAATCCACTTTACTACACATAGCTGCCAATTTTTTAAACACATTGCTGTCTAATGATGGTAGTGTTGTAGATTATAAAGAGTCTAATTATTCTTCTTTTAGATCTTCTGAAAAAGATTTAACAAAATTAATTGCCGACATAGAGTCTGGATTGGTTAAACGCTTAATTATTCATGATATCAATCTTGTTTATAGTCACCCTGGTAATGAAAAATTATTAAAAGCACTAAAAAAATTAAAATTACTAGTTTATGTAGGCTCGCACTTAGATGAAACTGCTAAAATTAGTAATTTTATTGCTCCTGATCATAATGCATTAGAAAAGTGGGGAGATGTAGAGGGGCAGAACCAATTATACTCTATTATTCAACCAACTATTGAACCACTTTATGAAACTAGAGCTTTTGAAGATTCTTTAATAACTTGGATTAAAGCAGTAAAATCGTTTTCGGCCAAAAATAGTTACGAGTATTTAAAAACCTATTGGCGTTATCAATTTTATCCTAAATATAAAAAAGGAAATCAAAAATTTGATGACTTTTGGTTTAACCTTTTGCAAAAGGGTTTTGTAGATGGCAATACCAAACGCTACAAAACCAATAACTCTGTTCGTAAGTTTAATATGTCTGCTTTATCTTGGTTAAAACCAAGTTTACCAGAGCAAGGTTATGAACTCTCTTTAGAATCTAGTTTTTCTAATCGTTGGGGAAGTATGGCCAATGTTGCTTGGTTACAAGAGATCCCTCATCCCATAACAAAAATTTGTTGGGATAATTATTTATCTATCCCTTTATCCATGGCAGAAAAAGAGCGTTTAAAAGAAGGCCAAGTGGTAGAGCTTAAAGTAAGTGATCAAATAGTAAAAGTTCCTGTACATATTCAACCCGGTCAGGCGGATAATACTATGTCTTTATCCCTTGGGTATGGGCAAACTTATGGTTCGGTGGCAAAAGCTGTGGGAGTTAATGCTTTTCCTTTAGTAAAAAGTTTTAAAAATAAAAAAGTTTATGCTGGTTTAAAGGCTTCTATTACTAAAACTAGTAAAGTTAATTTATTAGCTAGCACGCAAAATCAACATAGTATGCAGGGTCGTCGTATTGTTATTGAAAAAACTTTAGATGATATGCTAGCTTTAACTAAACCCATTGAAAGTCGTGAAAAACAACCCACTTTATGGTCTACTATAAAATACAAAGGGCAAAAATGGGGAATGAGTATTGATTTAAATACTTGTACGGGTTGTTCTAGTTGTGTAGTTGCTTGTCAGTCAGAAAACAATATTCCCACAGTAGGAAAGCAATATGTTTCTGAGGGGCGGTCAATGCATTGGTTGCGCATTGATAGGTACCATACTGGAAAAGCAGAAGACCCCGATACCGTTTTTCAACCAGTAACTTGTCAACATTGTGACGAAGCCCCTTGCGAAACAGTTTGTCCAGTGGCTGCCACCGTTCATGGCGACGAAGGCACTAATGATATGATTTACAATCGTTGCGTGGGTACTCGTTATTGTGCAAATAACTGCCCTTATAAAGTGCGTCGATTTAATTGGTTTGATTTTACTCAACTAAGTACTCCTTTAGAGATGTCTTTAAATCCAGAAGTTACTGTTCGTGATAGAGGGGTAATGGAAAAATGTTCTTTCTGTTTGCATAAAGTAACAGAAATTCGTCATAAAAAAGCTATTGATAAAAAAACAAAACATATTGATGATGGTGAAGTAAAAACAGCTTGTCAGGAAGCTTGTCCTACTAATGCTATTAACTTTGGTGATAGCAATGATAAAAAAACAAAAGTTTCTAAAGATTTTGCAAATAAAAGAGCTTATACTTTATTACATGAATTAAATTTAAAACCTGGTTTAAGGTATCAGGCCAAAGTAAAAAATGTAAAACAATTAAAGTCCGAAAAAAAACCTTCTCATCATGGAGGGAATAATCATGGCTAAACGACCCGTATTAGTTTTAGACAATAAAGATTATAAACAAGTTACAGAAGATGTTTGTTCTTTAATAGAGACTGTTCCTGGAAAAAATTATTTTGCTTTATTATTTGCTTCTAAATCTTTGCTTCTTTACTTTATAGTTACCATGGGGTTAATTGCCGTTTATGGAATGGGTTTAATGGGAGTAAATAGTCCTGTAGGTTGGGGTACAGACATTGTTACTTTTGTTTTTTGGATTGGTATTGGTCATGCAGGAACTTTAATTTCTGCTATTTTATTTTTATTTAGACAAAAATGGAGAACCTCTATTGCTAGAACGGCAGAAGCTATGACGGTATTTGCCGTAATGACAGCTGGAATTTTCCCTTTGCTACATACAGGTCGTCCATGGTTAGCTCATTGGTTGTTACCTTACCCTAATCAACGAGGGCCATTATGGGTAAATTTTAGATCTCCTTTATTATGGGATGTTTTTGCCGTATCCACTTATGCTTTGGTTTCCATGACTTTTTGGTATGTGGGTTTGGTTCCCGATTTAGCAACAGTTAGAGATAGAGCAAAAAATAAAGTGCGTAAATTTATATATGGTGTTTTATCTATGGGTTGGAGGGGTACAGCTAAGCATTGGAACCATTACGAAATGGTTTATATGTTACTTGCTGGTTTATCTACTCCTTTAGTTTTATCGGTGCATAGTATTGTTTCTTTTGACTTTGCGGTTTCGCAATTACCAGGTTGGCATACGACTATTTTCCCTCCTTACTTTGTGGCAGGAGCAGTGTTTTCTGGTTTTGCCATGGTGGTGACTTTAATGTCTATTTTACGAATAGTAATCCCTCATTTTAAACACTATGTAACCGTTAATCATTTAGAGTTAATGAATAAAATCATTATGACCACTAGCTTACTAGTAGGGTATTCTTATGCTTCTGAGTTTTTTATTGCTTGGTACTCGGGCCATGGGGTAGAACAATATGCATTTATTAACCGTGCTTTTGGCCCTTATTGGTGGTCTTATTGGATTATGGTTTCTTGCAATGTAATTATTCCGCAAATATTTTGGTTTAAAAAAATGCGTCGCCATTTAATAGTAATGTTTATTATTTCTATTTTTGTAAATATTGGTATGTGGTTTGAAAGATTTGTAATCACGGTAACCTCTTTGCATAGAGATTTTTTACCATCCAGTTGGGGAATGTTTCATTTTAGCGCTTACGATTTAGGAGCCATTTTTGGTAGTTTTGGTTTATTTTTTATGTTATTTTTAATTTACTTAAGAGTGTTTCCTTCTATTTCTATGTCAGAAATCAAAACAGTATTAAATGTGGGGCACGATAATGAGCACTAAAAATACATTAATACAAAAAGCCAAAGCTTTAGCTTGTAAAATAGAGAATTACATAAAAAGTCCAACAAAAAAAGGTACTGCTGCTTTTTGGCTCGATGATCACCAGTTAGTTAAGGCAGCTCGTGCAATGACAGAAAATGGTTTTTCTGGCTTTGAAGCAGTTTCTCCTTTTCCCTTACATGGAATTGATGAAGCTATGAAAATACCTCGTTCTTTTATTCCTTGGGCAACTTTCTTTTTAGGTTTAACAGGTTGTGCTTTTGGTATTTGGTTTACTTGGTGGGTTGCTGTAGTGAATTGGCCATTAAATATTGGTGGTAAACCAATGTGGTCTTTTGCTGCTTTTATACCTATTATTTTCGAGTTAACTATTTTATTTGCAGCTTTAGGTTCGGTGGCTTTAATGTTTTTTATTAATGGATTACCTAGTGTTAATCCTGTTATTTTAGACCCAGATATCACTAGCCATAAATTTGCAATATTTATTCCTGAAGAAGAAATTAAAGGACGAGCTAAAGAACTTAATCAGATTTTTAATCAATTTGGAGCTGTGGAAGTTAAGCAATCCGAATTTTAAAAAGGGCATTATGAAAAGAAAACGATTATATCACTTATTATACAGCCTATTGCTAGGAACATTAATGTTGTCCTGTAATGCTGGCAAAAACCAAACAAATTATGAAACTAGCATGGGAATGTTTGAACAAAAGGCTTTAAAAGCACAAGGTTTTAATAAAACCAGAAATAAACCCAATTTTATGAATCCACCTAAAGGAAGTATTTCTAAAGAAAAAGAAAAATTTTTATACACTCAAGCAGCGCAAGCCGGAAAAGCTTTTAAAAATCCTTTAAAAGGAAAATACAGTGCAGAAATATTATTAAAAGGAAAAGAACTATTTACTATTTACTGTGCGCTTTGCCATGGGCAGACGGGTGCTGGAAATGGACAAATTGCACCTAAAATGATTATAAAACCTCCTTCTTTACTATCTTCTACCATAAGAAAATCTTCTGATGGATTTATTTATTATATTATTAAAAAAGGAAAAGGTTTGATGGGAAGTTATGCTAATCAAATTCCTAATCCAAAAGATAGATGGGCTATTATAAATTATATTAGAACCTTACAAAAAATAAATAAATAGGGGCTTTAGTGGAAACAAGTAATATAACTAATCAGCAAAAAACAGAATGGATTATTTCTTCTAAAGCAAAAACTTTGTTTGTAAGTTTTATGTTTATTGGAGTTATCACCTTTGGCATTACCATGATTACCGACAATGTAAGGGCATGGTCTTCTTTTTTAGTTAGTTTTTTCTTTTTTACTAGTTTAGCTTTAGGTGGATTATTTTTTGTTGCGTTGCAGTTTTTAACTAAAGCGGGTTGGAGTGTAAATATTCGTCGCTATGCCGAGGCAATGAGCAGTTTTTTACCATGGGCTTTTGGTTTAGCTATTATCTTTTTTTTAGGAGCAGGAAATATTTATTCATGGTTTGATTCGGCTAACATGATTGGGCATCATGCTTTAGAGGGTAAAATGTCTTATTTAAATCCAACAGCTTTTTTTATTCGTTTAGTTTTATTTTTTTCTGTATGGATTATTTTGCAGCGATGGATTATTAAAGCGTCTACATTAGAAAAAGCAAAATCTATTTATGACAAAGCAATGAAACCATCGGTTATTTTTTTATTAGTATTTGCACTATCTTATTCTTTATTTAGTGTAGATCTTTTAATGAGCTTAAACCCTTATTGGTATTCTACTATTTTTGGAGTTTATAATTTTTCTGGATTATTTCAATCGGCCTTAGCCTTTATCATTATTTTTGTAGTTTATGCTTTAAAAAAATCGTGGATTAAAGGTTTTGTAAACGAAAATCATTTGCATGATTTAGGAAAACTGCTTTTTGGCTTTACCACTTTTTGGGCTTACATTGCTTTTAGTCAATTTATGTTAATTTGGTATGCTAACATTCCTGAAGAAACGGTGTATTTTTTAAATCGTTTTGATGGAGAATGGATATGGGTATCTATTGCATTAGTTATATTTAAATTTATTGTTCCTTTTATTGCCTTACTTCCTCAATGGGCTAAAAGAAATCCTTATCATCTTGTTGCAGTATCGGTTTTAATTTTATTAATGCAATTTGTAGATGTTTATTGGATGGTTTACCCTCATTATTCCCCCTCTGTAGTTAAGTTTTCTTTTGCAGAAGTGGGTATTTTTTTAGGTTTTTTAGGTTTATTTTTATATACCAGTACTAAATTTTTAACCAAACAATCTTTAATTCCCAAAGAAGATTACTTTTATGATGAATCTAAAAGTCATGAAGTAGTGTATTAATTTATGTCTAAAATTTCTGTTATTTTACCGGATAATTCTATTAAAAGTTTTGATAAAGCACCCAGTGTTTTAGAAGTGGCAGAAAGCATTGGTTCGCGTTTAGCTAAAGATACTTTGGGTGCGAAAATTAATTCTAATAATGAAGTGCAAGATTTACGAACGCGGTTAATGGATCAAGACACTATTAAAATAATTACTAAAACCTCTCCAGAAAGTTTAGATATTTTAAGACATTCTGCAGCTCATGTATTAGCCCAAGCCGTACAATTTATATGGCCAGAAATTAAAGTCACTATTGGCCCTGTTATTGATTCAGGGTTTTATTATGATTTCGACTCTCCTTATGTATTTGTAGAAGAAGACCTTGTTAAAATAGAAAAAAAAATGAAAGAACTAATCAAGTCTAAATTACCAGTGGCTAAAGAAGTTTGGGCTATTGATAAAGCTATTGATTATTTTAAAAACAAAAAAGAATTATTTAAAGTAGAAATTATTCAAGATTTAAAAACTAAAGGTTTTAATGAAGTTAGTATTTATAAACAAGGCGACTGGTTAGATTTATGTAAAGGCCCTCATGTACAGCATTTGGGTCAAATCTCTAGTATAAAGTTATTAAGTGTTGCAGGGGCTTATTGGAAAGGGGATGAAAATAATAAACAGTTACAGCGCATTTATGGAACGGCTTTTGGCTCGGAAAAAGATTTACAAGCGCATTTACATTTATTAGAAGAAGCAAAAAAAAGAGACCACCGTATATTAGGAAAAAAATTAGATTTATTCTTTTTTCATCCATACTCTCCAGGTGCTCCTTTTTTCACACCAAAAGGAACGGTAATTTATAACGAGTTAACAAATTATTTAAAAGAACTTTATAAAAAGTATAATTATGAGGAAGTGATTAGCCCTCAAATTTTTGATGTCGATTTATATCACAAATCGGGGCATTATGAAAATTATAGAGAAAATATGTATTTTACAGAAGTAGATAAACGACCTTTTTCTGTTAAACCAATGAACTGCCCGGGGCATTGCTTAATCTATTCTCAAAAACGACACTCTTATAGAGACTTGCCATGGAGAATTGCAGATTTTGGAAGACTTCATCGTTATGAAAGAAGTGGAACTATGCATGGTTTATCTAGGGTAAGAAGTTTTTGCCAAGATGATGCTCATATTTTTTGTCGATTAGATCAACTACAAGCAGAAATTTGTTCTTTTATGAATTTTTTAAAAGAAGTTTATCAAAGTTTAGGTATGAATGAGTATAAAATTTATTTATCCACTCGTCCTGCAAAGCGTATGGGAAGCGATGAAGCTTGGAATAAGTCAGAAGAAGCTTTAAAACAAGCTTTAGATGCTTTACAATTACCTTATGAAATTAATGAAGGCGATGGAGCTTTTTATGGCCCTAAATTAGATATTGTGTTTATTGATTCTATGAAGCGCCCTTGGCAGTTAGGAACTTTACAGTGTGATTTTAATATGCCAGAGGCTTTTAAGTTGTCTTATGTGGGCGAGGATAACGAAAATCACCAACCTATTATGCTTCATCGAGCCATTTTAGGTTCTTTAGAAAGATTTTTAGCCACTTATTTAGAACACACTGCTGGAAGATTGGCTTTATGGATGAGTCCAGTACAAATTGCTATTTGCAATTTAACGGATAAAAATAAAGCTTATGCAGAAAGTATTAATAAAGAAATTAAAAAACATTTTAGAACATTTTTAGATACTAGAAATGAAAAGCTAGGGTTTAAAATTAGAGAAGCACAAATTAACCAAGTTCCTTATATGATTATTGTTGGAGATAAAGAAGAAGCTTCTAAAGAGGTGTCTTTGCGTTTACGAACTGGTGAAAGCATAAGTAATTTAACTATAAAAGAAGTTGTAGAAAAATTAAAACAAGAAAAGCAAACTAGAATGATGGATTCTATTTTTATAGAAGCCTAATTTGTAAAAAAGGAGGCCATTTGGCTCAAGCTAAGTTTCAAAGAAAGAAGAAAGCGGTTTTTCAAAGAGTAAATGGAAGAATTCGTGTTCCAGAAGTTCGTGTGATTGATCACACCGGAGCTATGTTGGGAGTTATTTCCACTCGCGATGCTTTAGCTAAAGCCCGAGAGGAGGGCTTAGATTTAGTGGAGGTGGCCGCCGAGGCAAAACCACCCACTTGTAAAATTATGGATTATGGTCAATGGAAATATGATTCTAAAAAACAAGCCAAAGAAAATCGTAAAAGACAAAAAACGGTTTCGTTAAGAGAAATTCAAGTAAGACCACGCACTGGAGAAAATGATCTTAATATTAAATTAGCTAAAGCGCGTGAATTTTTAGAAGAAGGCGATAAAGTTAAAATTAATTTGCGTTTTATGGGCCGTGAAATGGCACATAAAGATTTAGGATTACAGTTAATTGAAAAAATGATTAAATCTTTAAAAGATATCGCTATTGTCGAAACACCTCCCAAGCAAGAAGGTCGACATATGTTTGCTATTGTTATAGAAGATCCTAAAATTACTAAAGCTAAAGCTTTAAAAATAAAAGAGGCAGCAAAAGCGGCAAAAGCTGCAGAAAGAAAGGCGCAAAAAGAAGAAAAAGTATTAGATGGTTTAGAAAAACCAGAAGAAGAAGAAAAAGAAGAAAAAACAGAAAAAGAAGAAAAAGCACCATTGTAAATAATGGTGTTGCGATTTTGTTAGAAAGCTGTTTTGGTTACTGTTTGTTTAACCAGTAAGTTTTTAAATCTTTTTTTACAGTAGGCGCCAACATATACAGCCCAATAATATTAGGTATACAAATTAAAAATACTAAAGCATCAGATATATCTAAGATGGGTTTTAGTTTAACCATGCAACCTAGCATAACAAAAACACAAAAAATTAATTTGTAAGCCAGTTGCTTATCTTCGCCAAATAAATAAGTCCAACCTTTTAAACCGTAATAAGACCAAGATATCATGGTAGAAAAAGCAAAAAGCAAACCTGCTAAGGCAATAGGGTAAGGAAACCAAGAAATTTGGCTTTCAAAAGCGGCAGAAGTCATGGCAATACCCACAGCATCACCAGCAAATCCTGGTTGGGCTACAGAAACTACCGAGATAACTAAGGCGGTAAGGGTGCAAATAATAAGGGTGTCAATAAAAGGGCCTAAGATAGCAACTATACCTTCGGTAATGGGTTGATCGGTTTTTACGGCGGCATGAGCAATAGAGGCAGAACCAATACCTGCTTCGTTAGAAAATACTGCGCGTTGAAAACCTACAATCATTGCACCTAAAGCACCACCAGTTATTCCTTGCGAAGAAAAGGCTCCACTAAAAATATTACTAATGGCTTGTGGTAAAAATTCAGCATTCATAGCAATAACTATAATAGCAGAAATGCAATACAGCACCGCCATAAAAGGCACCATTTTTTCTGTTACTTTGGCGATGGATTTAATACCTCCAACAATAACTATAAAAACCATAAAGGCAAAAATAAAACCCACTAGCCAGCCATAGTTATCTAAAAGGCCACCGGCAATAACATTTAATTGTACAAAGGCTTGGTTAGATTGAAACATATTACCAATGCCCAAAGCTCCTAAAACTATTCCTGCGGCGAAAAATATACCAAGAAAACGACCCAGTTTAGGAAAGTTTAATTCGGCTAGTCCATAAGTTAAGTAATACATGGGCCCTCCCGAGAAAGAAGAGTCTGCATTATGTTTTCGGTACTTAACACCCAAAGTGCATTCTACAAACTTAGTAGACATGCCCAAAAAACCTGCAACAATCATCCAAAATGTAGCACCCACACCTCCCACACTAATGGCCACAGCAACACCGGCAATGTTTCCGATACCTACAGTTCCAGAGATGGCGGTCATCAAGGCTTGGAAGTGTGATATTTCTCCTTCAGCGGTTTTTTTGTCATGCTTTCCAGAAATTAATTCTATGGCATGTTTAAAACCACGAAGGTTAATAAAATTCATATAAAAAGTAAAAATAAAAGCGCTAATAACAAGCAAGATAACAACAATAGGTAGCTCTGCACCCCATAAACTTATTTTAAAAAACACAAAATCACCAAAAGCTTTGGCAATGGGAGAAGTAATTTGATTAATACTGTCGTCAATACCTGCATAACTATTTTTACTTAATAAGCTAAAAAACAAAAAACTAAAAATAGAGTAAATGGGATAGAGCATATTGATGAGTTTGAAAATAAAAAATTAGTGGTTAAAGATAAAATTAAGTCTTTGTTACCTATCAATGCTGTGATGAAAGCGGTTTAATGTCAAGAGGTTGTTAATACACCTAATCCAAATCGTGGATTAAACTCTAGTCCAAATTGTAGATCACCCGTGGCTTGATATATGCAATGTAAAAGGACAAATAATGGGGGCAATAATGAAATTATCTATTTTAATCAGTGTGCTAGTGTTTTTAGAGACTAATATAGTTTTAGCTGCTGGTTTTAGTTGTCAAAAATTATTTTTTGATCAAAAAACAGACAGAATAGTGTCTCAAAAAAATACAAGCAATCAAGAAAGTGATAGTTTTTATAACAATTTTTTAATACCTATTAAAGCCTTACAAAAGAAATTTTTTTCTCTTAAAGAAAGCGACAAATTAACCCAGCTTTTAAATTCTCCTAAAATTTTAAACTTAGAGTTTCCATTAACTTTAGATAACGGAAAAACAGAAATTATAAAAGCATGGCGAATACAATACCCTAGTGTTAATGGCCCTGGAAAGGGAGGAATTCGTTTTCATGAATCAGTAAGTACCATGGAAGTAAGAGCATTAGCTTTAGGAATGCGTCTTAAAAATAAAGTAATAGGTTTGCCTTTTGGAGGAGCTAAGGGTGGGGTTAAAATTGACCCTAAAAAATACTCTCAAAATGAATTAGAAAAAATCAGTCGATTATTTATTAGTACTTTTTTAAATAAACATCCTAAAAATATTGGTTTATTAAATGATGTTCCAGCTCCTGATGTGGGAACTAATCCTAAAATAATGAAAGTTATGTTAGATGAATTTTTATATTGGTCTTTAAAAAACAAACCAAAAAGTTTAGATTTTAAATCAGTAGATACTCAGTATATGGAAAAAAATACAGTTTCTGTGTTAAAAGTAATGTATAAAGCATTAGGTAAATATAAAAATAAAAACGCTTTTGAAACGCCTTTGCTAGATGCGTATATTCAATTTACAAAAAATCACCCAGAACATAAAGCCATATTAGCGGGTTTTATTACAGGAAAATCCATTTCTGATTTTGGGTTAAAAGGTCGTGAAGAAGCCACAGGTTATGGAGTAGCTGCTTTGGCCGAAACGGTAGCTCGTTCTTATAAATTAGGTACTAATGATATAAGACCTTTAACCAATTTAAGCTTTGCGGTTCAAGGTTTTGGTAATGTGGGTTCTCACGCAGCTTTAGGTTTTTATAAAAGAGGAGGAAAGGTGGTTAGCCTTTTTGAATTTTCTCCTAGAGCCGATGGAAAAAACTTTCTTATCTTAGAAAATAAAGAGGGAATTAACATAAAAAAACTTTTTAAATGGGTAGTAGAAGAGAAAAAAAGCATTGCCGAATTTTCCGAGCCATTTTTAACAAAAACGGCATTTTATAATCAAGAATTGGCTTTAAATAAATTATTGGTTAAGCAGGTAGACTTTTTAGTTCCAGCCGCTTTAGAAAAACAAATTACTAAAAAAAATGCTCATTTAGTAAATGCTAAAATAATTTTAGAAGCTGCCAATGGTCCGGTTACTGCTAAAGCAGATAAAGTTTTAAATCAAAAAAACATTATAATGGTTCCAGATATTTTAGCTAATTCCGGTGGTGTTAGGGCAAGTTATTTGGAGTGGGTACAAAATTTAACCCAAACTCCTGCCCAATATGCAACACAAAAGTTTGTTCGTAAGGACTTAGAAAAAGAACTCGCTTTTGGTTTTCAAAATGTAGCACAAATTGCTAAAAGAAATAATATTTCTCTGCGAGAGGCGAGCTTGTTATTTGCCTTAAAACAATGGGTAAAAGAGCCTGTTTCTGCTAGGTAATTCCTATTATTAAGTAAAATGCCCATAAGCATTATTAAGTAAAATGGCCCATAATAAGGAGGCATTTATAAGCCTTGCCCTGCCTGTTTACCCGTGTTAGATTACCACCAGAGAAAAACTTGAGTCTGAGCAATAACAAAGATTTAGCTAAAAAGCTAAACGCCATTCCAAGGAGGCAAAGTGAAGTTAAAAATGAAAACCCATCGTGGTGCTGCCAAACGCTTTCGCGTTAAACCTGGCGGAAAAATCAAAAGAAAAAAGCAAGGTCTTAGGCATTTATTAGAAAATAAGTCCGCTCCCAGAAAAAGAGCTTTGGGGCAAGGCACTTATGTGGATGATGCCAATTTAAAAGCCGTTCAAAGACAATTATTAGTTAAATAAGAGGTTTATCATGAGAGTAAAAAGAGGTTTTGTAGCCCGTCGGCGTCGTAATAAAGTTTTAGATAGAGCAAAAGGTTATCGTGGTTCTAATAGTAATTGTTATATTACTGCTGTGGAAAAAAATGATAAAGCCATGCAGTATGCTTATCGAGATAGAAAAGTTAGAAAGCGAGATTTTAGAGGGCTTTGGATTCAAAGAATCAATGCAGCTGCTCGTTTAAATGGAGTGACTTATTCGCAATTAATTAATGGTTTAAAAATTGCGGGCATCGATATAAATCGTAAAATGCTTGCCGAGGTGGCCGTGGCCGACTCCAATGCCTTTGCCGCTTTAGTTAAGCAAGCACAGGCCTAGTTAGCTTGGTATAAAGAACGCGGTTTTTACCAAATTAAACCCAATGGATATTTCACAGTTTGAAAATAGAAAAGAAGATCATATTCGATTAGCTTTAGACGAAGCTAATCAAGCTCGTGTAGATTTTAATCAGTGGAAACAAGTGGATCTACTACATGAGGCCTTAGTGGATTTGGATTTTTCCGAAGTGAGTTTAAGCTCTACCATTTTAAATCGCACAGAAAAAACGCCATTTTTTATTAGTTCTATGACCGCGGGGCATGGGTCTTCTTTAGCTATTAACTTAGCCTTAGCAAAAGCTTGTGTAAAAAAATCTTGGTTTATGGGAGTGGGATCACAAAGAAAAGAGCTTTCGGATAATAGCCTTGAAAAAGCGTCTATTAAAGAGTGGGAGTTAGTTAGAGCCCAAGTTCCCGAGGTACAATTGTTAGCCAATATTGGTATTAGTCAGCTTATTTCTAACCCCATAGAAAAAATTAAGGCCTTAATTACCTCCACCAATGCTAGAGCTTTAATTGTGCATTTAAATAGTTTACAAGAGGTTTTGCAGGTAGAGGGTACACCAGAGTTTAAAAACTCCGCTAAAGCTATAGAAAATGTTTGTAAGTCTTTAAAAGTTCCAGTGATTATTAAAGAAACGGGTTGTGGGTTTTCTAAAAGCACTTTATTAAAACTTTCCACCTTAGGCGTTTCTGCTGTGGATGTGGCCGGTTTTGGAGGCACTCACTGGGGTTTAATAGAAGGGGCTAGAGCCAAGCAAGGTAGCTTGCAAGAACGCGCCTCGCAAACTTTTGCGTCTTGGGGAGTAAGCACTGTACAAAGTTTACTTGGAGCATTGGAAGTTAACAAAAATCTTAAAACTCCTTTAGAGTATTGGGCTTCGGGAGGAATTAGGAATGGTTTAGAAGCCGCTAAAGCTTTAGCCTTAGGCGCCACTGCGGTGGGTTTTGCTCAACCTATTTTAAAAGCTTTACAAATTAGTGAAGAACAGTTGCTAGTTAAAATGGACTTATTAGAATATGAATTAAAGATAGCTTTATTTTGCACAGGTTGTAAAAATATTATAGAGTTAAAAGATAAAGTGGTATTAAAATCTATTTAACTTCAGTAAAGGAATGATAGCATGTCAAATTACCATTTAGAGGGTTTTTCTAAATTAAGTCGATCAGAAAGGTTTGAAAAACTTTTACAACTAGGTTGTTTAACACAAAAAGATATTCAACTTTTACAAGGGCCTTATCCTATTCCTGTGGAACTTGCCGATAACTTTATTGAAAATGTTATTGGTTATTTTCCAATGCCTTTTGGTGTAGCTACTCATTTTTGCATTGATAATAAAGATTATATTATCCCTATGGTAGTAGAAGAAACTTCTATTATTGCCGCTGCTAGTAAAACAGCAAAATGGATTAAGGCTAAAGGAAAAATCAGTACAGAAAGTTTGGGTTCGCTTTCTATTGGGCAAATTCAAATTTCTAAAGTAACAGATTTTAATACTTTTAAAAATATTTTAGAAAAAAATAAGTTACAATTAATTGAACAAGCCAATACAAAGGTTGCTCATGGTTTAGTTGCTCGTGGAGGAGGGGTGGTTAATTTAGAAATTAGAAAAGTAAATGCTATGGCTGTTGTTCATGTACTAGTGGATACTTGCGAAGCTATGGGTGCTAATATTATTAACCAAGTTTGTGAGTTTTTAAAAACTCCTATTGAACAATTAACTTCAGAAAAAGTAAGTATGTGTATTTTAACTAATTTAGTAGATACAAAATTAGTTAAAGCAAAGGTTCAGTTAAAAGAAATAAACCCCGAATTAGGTAAAAAAATTGAAGAGGCTTCTCGCTTTGCAGAAGAAGACCCTTATAGAGCAGCGACTAATAACAAAGGGGTGCTAAACGGTATTGACCCTATATTATTAGCCACAGGTAATGATTGGAGAGCCGTAGAAGCAGGCATACACAGCTATGCTAGCGCCTCTGGAAGTTATAGTTCTATTACT
>JAAOIK010000030.1 GCA_015163855.1 Pseudobdellovibrionaceae bacterium | reverse complement strand
AGAGCGAGTGCAGGGCGAAATTGATGTGCTAGAGGCAGAAAAGCGTATTCGCGCAAGAGTAAAAAACCAAGTTAAAAAATCACAAAAAGAATATTACCTAAATGAACAAATGCAAGCCATTCAAAAAGAATTAAATGACGGCGATGATTCGGCTTCAGAAATTGAAGAGTTGGAGAAAAAATTAGAAGCAAAAAAAATGAGCAAAGAGGCCTATAAAAAAGTAACAAAAGAAATAAAGCGCTTAAAATCGATGTCGCCAATGAGTGCCGAGTCGGGAGTTATTCGTGCCTATGTAGATTGGATGCTAGATTTACCATGGAATAATTATATTAAAGAAAATGTAGATATTAAAGGCGCTCAAAAAATTTTAGATGAAGACCACTGGGGTCTTGAAAAAGTTAAAGAGCGTATTATTGAGCACTTATCCATTCAGTATTTAACTAAAACCATGAGTGGCCCTATTTTGTGTTTAGTGGGACCTCCGGGAGTAGGTAAAACTTCCTTGGCAAAGTCTATTGCAAAATCTTTAAATCGTCCTTTTGCAAGAATTTCTTTAGGAGGGGTAAGAGATGAAGCAGAAATTAGAGGCCATCGTAGAACTTATGTAGGGGCTATGCCGGGTAAAATTATTCAAACACTAAAAAAGTGTGAGTACAATAATCCATTAATTTTATTAGACGAAGTGGATAAAATGGCAACCGACTTTAGAGGAGATCCATCGGCAGCTTTATTAGAAGTTTTAGACCCCTCACAAAACCATACTTTTTCTGATCACTATTTAGAGGTGGAGTATGATTTATCGAAGGTAATGTTTTTAGCAACGGCAAACTCACTGCATAGTATGAATCGGCCACTGCTGGATCGTTTAGAGGTATTACATTTAGACGGATATATTGAAAAAGAAAAATTTCATATCGGAAAACAATATTTAGTTCCCAAGCAATTACAGAAAAGTGGTTTAAAAGACAGAAAGGTAAGCTTAAGCGACGCTGCATTAAAAGATTTAATTCATTATTATACTAGAGAGGCGGGTGTTCGTAATTTAGAAAGAACAATTTCTAAAACTTTTAGAAAATTAGCCAAAGAAATTGTAGAAGATGAATTTAAAATAAAAGCTGAAGAAAAACCAAAAGCAAAAACTAGAAACAAAAGAGTAACTGCTGCGGGAAAGAAAGCAGGTAAACTAAAGAAAACTTCTTATAATGTTACCTCTAAAAAATTAGTAGAATTATTAGGAGAGCACGTTTATAAATCGAACACCATTGAAAAACAAAATGAAATTGGTTTAACCAATGGTATGGCCTACACTACGGTGGGCGGAGATTTATTACCCATTGAGGTTAGTAGTGTTCCTGGAACTGGTAAATTTATCATTACCGGTCAACTTGGCGATGTGATGAAGGAGTCGTGTACGGCGGCCATGAGTTATGTTCGTTCGAGAGGGCCTCTTTTTGGCTTAGATAAAGAAATTTATGCTAATACAGATGTACACATACATGTGCCAGAGGGAGCCATTCCTAAAGATGGGCCATCGGCAGGATTAGCCATTACAACCAGTATTGTGTCTTCTTTATTAAAAATTCCAGTATTAAGAACTGTGGCTATGACAGGCGAGGTAACTTTACGAGGAAGGGCCCTGCCTATTGGAGGCTTAAGAGAAAAAGTTTTGGCCGCTCATCGAGGGGGAATTAAAATAATTATCATTCCTAAAGAAAATCAAAAAGATTTAAAAGATATTCCCAAAGAAGTTATGAGCAGTTTGCAGGTTGTGTTAGTGGACCATGTTGACCAGGTGTTAGTAAAAGCCCTGGCTGTTAAAAACCCTAAAGAAGTTTTTAAACAAGATAAAGCAAAAGAGCATGTAGGTTTAAGGGCGCAGCATATTGGGTATATAGAAAAAAATACTCCCCACTAAGCAAAATAACGCAATGCACAGCCTTTGTAATTAAGCCCTAGCCCTTAGTATTGACCCTATCTTTGTTCTTGGCTATAGTTTTTCACTATGGAGCGTCAAAACTTAGGTCCCAAGAGCTTACCAGCTGCCAAAGTATCTTTGCAGGGCTTAAAAGCCGTTCAAGAGCAGATGGATGATTTAGGCACAGAAGCTCACGCCTTTTACCAGCTAGGTAATTTGTACTATGATCGTTTGGATTTCTCCAAAGCGCTTTTTTATTTAAAAAAAGCAGCAAAAGTTTTTTTAAAAGAACAGCAATTTGAGCAATACTTTTTTTGCCAACATAAATGCCTGCGCATATTTGTCGAAAGAGAAGAAAAAGAAGAAATTGCTAAATTACAAAAAGAATTAAGTGTTATTCAAGGCCAGTATTCATTAGAAGAAAATTCACGATATTATTACACTTTGGGCCTTTCTTTAGACTCCGACAAACAGTTTTCTTCTGCCTTTTCTTGCATGGAAAAATCCTTAGATTTAGCATTAAAAACAAAAAATAAGGTAGATATTTGTTACGCTTTATCAGGCTTAGTAATTATATACACTCATCAAGACAAATTAGATTTAGCTATAAAAGAAATTAACAATTTAAAAGTATTTTTTCAAAAAATAGAGCTAAAAGAGTTAGCCATTTCTATGGATATTGCCTACGGGTATATTTTACGACAACAAGGTTTATTAAAAGATGCTTTAAATACCTTTTGGCAAACTTACTCTAAAGTGGGTGAGGTAAAAAATTTATACTATAATACTTATTTATTATATGCGCTGGGCACTACTTATTTACAATTAAAAGATAAAGAAACAGCATCGTTGTTTTTATCGTTAGCGCAAAGCTCGGTAGATAGAAAAAATTTAAAAAGAACGGCGGGATTAATTGACAGCCATATTAAGTCTATTGGAGTTAAACACGGAACAGAGTTTGATTTAATTTTAGATTGCCATAATCGACAAATTAAAGAAAAAGAGAAGGGTGTGGTTAATTTAAAAGGGCAATTTATTATTTTAGAGTTATTAAAATTATTTTTATCTAAGCCAGGATATTCTTTTTCTAAAAAAGAGTTAGTAAAAAAAGTATGGGATCAAAATTACTCTCCAAGTATTCATGACAACAAGGTGTATGTAACTTTAAAGCGGCTAAAGAAAATTATCGAGCCTGACAAAAAATCTGCAAAGTATATTTTTCGCAATAAAGAGGGTTATTATTTAGACTCTAAGGTAAAAACTTTTATTAGAGAAATACAATTTTAAAGGACAACATGAAAACTTTTTTTTCTTTTTCAAAACTAGCTTTGTTATTTTATTTTGTGTTAAGCGGAATTGCGACAACTAATATTAGTGTAGCAATGAACAAGCAAGATGCTGTAATAAGTACTTCATCTATTGTACAGTGTTCTACTAAAGTGCTAAGTGGCGGAGAAGATTTAATTCCATGGCCCTTTGCTCAATGCCCATGGAATATGAATAACTTATATGGTAAATGGTTGGTAACAGCAGAAACAACAGGTGCCAAAACGCTTTCTAAACAAAAAGAAGTTTATAAAATTTTTACATCTTCTGTGGGAGTAGCTATTATTAGATATAGGTTAGACGGAACTGAAGACAAAGGTTTTGTGGTAATGAACCCAAGCAGAGGAAAAATGTCTGAAAATTCTTATAGCGCCTTTATGTATTCCTCTAGTGGAGAGATATATTATTTGTCTATATACGCTTACTTAGAAGAGTCGTTGCGTTTTTATGGAAAAGAACCCTCTTCTTGTTCGGGTTTTAATAAAGAAAAAATACAAGGTATTATTCTTATGAAGCACAAAGCGCGTAACTTTTTTCAGTGTGAAGAAACCTCTACAGAATCTTGGCTGTTAGAAAAGCAATAACTCTATTTAACAACATGTCTTAAAAAGAGACTAAAAAAACAAAATAAGCCTTAAGTTTTTGTTTCAAACCCCCGTTCTAGACTTTAGCACGGGAGGCATTATGAATGATTTAAAGGTTTCTAGTTCGTTACCTAATACTAATTTTTTAAAGGTTTCGGAGGTAATTGGTTTTTCTAATTGCATGGTCATAGCCAATCAAGCCTATATTGTAGAGGCCAAGGGTTACAATTTAATGCTTAGAATTTTTTCTCAACACTTTAATGCAGAGTGGTTACAAGAACACTCTTTAGAGTCGTTAGTTTTTGAAGATTTATCTTTATTTATTACAGATATGAACATGGATGTAGAAGCTCAAGTTTTAAAAGTGTATCAAAGCTCTGTGAAAAATGCGCATATAGATATTAAACTGCAATTGGCAGACTCTTTACCAGAATATTGGACAGAATGTTTTGCAGATATGTTTAGCCCTGCGGCTTAGTTGGTTAGACAACTTTTGTAAGTGCTACTTAAACTTATTTAGATAATTAAGTTTTCTTTTTAAATTTGGTAGGGACTACCGGGTTCGAACCGATGACATCCACCTTGTAAGGGTGGCGCTCTACCAGCTGAGCTAAGTCCCTAAATAACTCTCAAAATATATACTGAAAATTTTAGCTTGGCAAACGGCTTTCCCGTTTAGTTTTTGTCTAGATAGCTAAGGGCAAGAGTATAGTTAGAAAAGCTAATAACCCAGCCTCTGCCCGTATATTTTTTATTTTTTTCTATATTGGCAAATTGGTATTGCCAAGAGGAGTTGGGCTGAAAGAAACTTTGTTTTTTTTGTGTTGGGCATAACTCAGTTTCTAAAAAAGGGGCCCAAGAATGAATAAGCACATCGCGAATAAGTTGTGTATCGGCATTGGGTAAAGATTTAAAGCTAGATTCTTTTGCGGCCCAAAGGTGAGCTGGCGAAGGGGCTTCAAAAACCTCCAAAGGAGTGGATACTTTTTTAATAATTTCTGTGCTTACGCGATCGCTGATTTCTAAGTCTATGCCAAAAAATTGATTATCTGCACTCTTTTTGGGGCTACAAATAAAAGCTCCATGGGCCTTACAGTGAGACAAAGAAATTTTAGCCAACGGAAATTCTTTTAAAGAGCTTCCTGGCGTGGATAAGTTATTTAGTGCTAATAAAGCTTTTGGCAAAAAATGGGCTTCGGTGGGAATTTCTTTATTTTGTATTTTATTAGTAACTAAGTTAATCATGGCTCTGCGCAAAAAATTTCTTTTTTCTTGCTGTTCGTGTTTGGGTAAAAAAGGCACGATCTTCAGCCACACAGGAGCATTTAGCTCTGCAGAAATAAGCTTTACCCAGCTTTCTATGCTGGCTGTAAACTGAGTGTGAAAAGAGAGGCCTTGTTTTTCTTCTAACATAATTATCTCATTGTACAGTTGCCAAAGTGCGTTTTTATAAGGTTAAGGGCAACCCAGCGCTTTTAACGCTAAGCACCATTGTATAGCTTTT
>JAAOIK010000029.1 GCA_015163855.1 Pseudobdellovibrionaceae bacterium | reverse complement strand
TGTGGCCTTCATGACCACTATGGTCCTTCTGAGCAGCATTACTAATACTCATTAATGGGTTAAATAAGATAACCCCAACAAAAAGCACAAATATTTTTTTCACTTTTACTCCTTTTTTTATTTTAAAAATCACTCTTTTACTAACCAATAAAGCTACCATTAAAGTTATAAAAACACAACACTCAGTAAAACATGATGTTATTTACTTATGATTTAATATATCTCGATTGAATTGGTAAAATCTATAATCTAATCCTAATTGTTGACTTGTGAGCGTTTCAATTTTATTTGATGTTAATCATGAAAAAGTGGCTTTTAATTATATACGGAATTATATCTTTTAGTGCATTACCTGTTTTTGGATCAGAGGCAGAAGCTCGTGGTTACTTTAGTGATAGAGCGGCTAATTTTAACCAAAGATACCTTAATTTTTACCTATACAATGCCATTAAAGATACTGCTTATTCTTGGGGAAAGGAAAACAGCAGCCATCAGTTACTAAAATGGAGTGTTGGTATTTCTTATAAATGGGCTAATTTTAAAAGATTTGGAGACTCTATTTTTAAAGTCAAAGTAAGTTCATTTAACATTAATAAAAAAGAGGTTTTAAAAAATAGCTTTCTGGTTGGAGTATCTTTTCCTGATATTGATTCAGGATTTCCTTTTTATTTTGGAGTTAGTATTGGTCCTGGATTTTTTCTTAGTCAATTACCTTCCGAATCTATTTTATCTTTAGATTATCAAGGCTACTTAGGTTTTCGGTTCCTTAATATATACAACACTATGGGAGCTTTTTTAGAATGGGGTTTTGATAATCACTTTTTATTATTAAGCTCTGGCCAATATAACAGTGTATATTTGGCGGTGGGTTTAAGCTTTGTTTTTTAAAGATTTTATTTCTGCTATGCATTACTCTTTATATGAGTCTATGCATACTGCTTTAAAAAGAATTTTAATAAAAAAAGAATACAGCACCTATGTTATCAAACAAATTTTAAAGCAAAATAAAAAATGGGGTAGTAAAGACCGTTATTTTTTTGCAAAGTTTATTTACAGCAGTATAAGACATTTAAGACGCTTGGCTATTAGCGTAGAAATGGATTGGAATGATGTTCAATTTTTTGAATCTTTAGATGATGAAAAAATAGATAAATTATTAGTGTCGTGGTTTGTTATTATTGACGAAGGTTTAATTAAAGAAAGTGTAGAGTTTCAAAAAGTGTCTTGGCATTTTGTTTTAAAACAAAAAGAACAAGCTTTAACTTTTTCTAAAAAGAAAGAGTATAAAAAAATCATAGAAATATGGAAGAATATTAATGTAAGAAAAGAGATATATTCTATTAGTGATACTTTAGATGAGGTAGCTTATAAAGAATTAGGAGAAAAATGGAATTCTATACTATCTGAATTAGATAAAGAAGCCTCTGTGTACTTACGAGTTAATACTTCTAAAATTTCTTTAGATAATTTAATAGAAAAATTAAAAGAAGAAGGAGTGTTGGTAAAAAAAGAAATAACTCCCTTACAAACAGAATGTTTATCTTTATTTAAAAGACAAAATGTTTTTTTAACTCCTTCTTTTAAAGAGGGTTTATTTGAAGTTCAAGATATCCACTCACAATGTGTAGCTGCTTTTTTAGATGTTAAGCCTGGACAGTATATTGTTGATGCCTGTGCTGGAGCAGGTGGAAAATCATTGCATATTGCTAATTTATTAAATTTTAAAGGTAAAGTTTTAGCTTTAGATATAGTAGAAAAAAAGTTAAAAGAACTTAGAAGAAGAGCCATAAGGGCAGGAGTTTCTGATATTATTGAAACACGAGCTATAACTAATAAAACAATAAAGCGATTACACTCTAGAGCTGATGTTGTTTTATTAGATGTTCCTTGCTCTGGTTTAGGTGTATTAAAAAGGCATCCCGAAAGCAAGTGGAGATTTAATAAAGACGATTTAGATAATTTACATAAAGAACAATCTTTTATTTTAAGCAATTACTCAAAAATTGTAAAACCAAAAGGGCAGTTAGTTTATGCCACATGTAGTATTTTGCCTTCAGAGAATCAATTGATAGTAGATACTTTTTTAGCTCAAGAAAATAAAAACACTATTGTTTGGAAAAAAAATAAAGAATGCATTTTAGAGCCTAAAAAAGGTGATGGATTCTTTATATGTAAATTAGAAAAGCTAAATTAAAGTTTTTTAAAAAGACCCTATACTAAGGTGAATAGCATAGCCTCCTTCTTCAGGAGAGGGGTTTATCTTTTTTCCATAATTTAAACTTAAAATTCCAATAGGAGTAGAAAAATGTAAACCTAAACCATAACTGCTACGAATAGGGTTATAAAAATGTAGTTTGTCTACTTTAACACTACCAATATCATAAAAAATGGATGTGTAAAAAGGCTCTTTTAAAGGAATTCTGAATTCTGATTTAAGTAAATAAAAATAAGTAAAGTCTTTAATTACCAGTTGATTATTTTTATCTAAAGGGAGTTCTTGAGGGCTAGGAAATCTATCAGAACCACCAGAGTAACCTCTTAAGGAGGAAGTTCCTCCTAAAAAAAACGCAAAATTAGAGGGGATTCCACTCTTTGCCGTGGATAATAAGCTTTTTGCGTAACCTAAAGATAACTGTTGTGCCCAAGTAAATCTTCCTAAAGGAACATAGTATTCCATATTACTAAGTAATTGTACAAAATGAATGTTTTCTGAGCCTTTAAAAATAGGCTTTGTATAAAGTATTTGAAAATCTTCATAATGCCCTTTTTTAGGGTTAAATACAGAGTTTCTAAAATCAGAAGTAGTTAAAATAGAGGTAGAATTAAGAATATTAGTATTTTTAACATTACTACCTTTGGAGGTTTCTGTAATTTTATTAAATTTTAAAACCGTCCAATAAGAAGAAAAGTGTTTATTAATTTCTTTATTTAATCGAAAAGACAAAGCCGTTTGATTTCTTAATAAACCATATTCTGTATTTTCGGGATTAAAATCTATTATGTCTTTTTTAGTTTCTATTTTTACAATAGCATTAATATTAGAATAAAATAAAAAAGGTTCGTTAAATTGCAAAGAAGTTTTATATTCTAAAATATTACTGTTTAATTTATTTTTTAACTGTAAAGTGGTATAAAACTTTCTACCTGTTCCTTTTATATTCCTTTTTTCATATAAAGCGTTAATACTAGTAGATAAAGAGTTATATTGAGTGCTTTGAATAACTAATTTGGTGTTTAATCGAGTTCTTTTTTTTTCTTTAACTTGTATTAATAAATTTTTATTATATTTTTTATATTTCGATTTATTTAAAGTTACTTTAATTTCGCTGAAAATATTTAAATTTTCTAAGTTAAAATAAATATCTTTTAAATCGTTTGAAGTAATTACAGAACCTTTTTTTATAAAAACAGCCTTATTAATAGTTAGGTTTTTAGTAAATTTATTTCCTTTTATTATAACTTTATTTAATTTAGATTTCCTTCCCTTAATTATTTGATAATATAGACTTGCTTGCTGTTGATTATCGTATTGAATTAATCTTTTATTATTCTTAAAGCGCACGTCTAAGTACCCTTTATCTTTAAAAAAATCAATAATAGTAAATAAATCTTCTCCTGTAATATCTTTTATAATTAAATGAGAATTTACTTGTACTTTTAATAAAGAAGTAAGTTTGATTTTTTCTTTATTAGTAATACCTTTCCATTTAATATTTTTTACCTTACTTAATGGACCTTCTTCTATGATAAAAGAAAGTTTAACTTTGTAGGGTGAAACCCAATTTTTTTTAATAGAAATACTTTTAGCAGTTAAATAGGCCCGATTTTTTAAATTTAAAATAAAATCTTTTAAAGATTCTTTAATCAAGAAAGGGTTATATATATTAGATTTAACAATAGGGGAAGCATCTTGTAAAAATATTTTTCTATAAAACGAAGAAGGTTTTTTAATACTTCCTAAAAAAATAATTTTACTAATTCTACTTTGTTTTCCAGAAGTAACTTTTAGTATATATGTAGTATTATTTAAAAACTGTCTTTTTTTGATTATTAATTTAAATTGAAAATAACCATGTTTTTCATAATAATTCTTTAATTCTGTTTTAAGGTAACTTATTTTTCGCTTTAATGTATCTTTTTTTAAAGCCAAGGTAATAATTTGTTTTGCACCATAAGGTAATAACCATTTTTTTAATATAACAATATTGTTTTTTTTATTTATAATTTCCTTAGTATATGATGACTGTGAATACAAAAAAGAAAAAAAGAAAAAGTAAACTAAAATAAATTGTTTTAACATATATAAATACCTTATTATTCAAATTCTATATCATATTCTAAACCAAATTCTATATTTTTTTTCTTATCAGAAGAATTATTCTTATTTTCTCCAGAAATAGAGCTTTTAATAGATAAATTAGGATTAATTTGATATTGTAACAAAAAGGTATTTTGTGATTTGTCATCAAACTCTTGAGTGGCTTGAATTTTTAAATTTTTAGTAAGCTTTTTTTCCAGATTTAAAATGGGTTTTTGTGATTGTAATTTAATATTTCCTGCAGAAAAGTTGTTTGTATTATCATTAGTTTTTGTAGTTAAATGTAAATTAACATTTAAGTTTTCGTTTATTTTTAGATAATCTTTTAAAAGAGTAGATAATATAGCATAAGAAGTGCTTTTAGAAGCCTCTTTCCAGTTGGTATTGCTATCATCAGGAAAAGAGCCAAATACTAAAAGAAAAGCGATTTTTTGCTCAGATAGGGGAGGGTCACTGGATAGTATAACCTTTATATCGTCTAAAAAGCCTCTAGCTTTAATTTTAACTTTAATTTTCTTTACTTCCGAATGAGCAAGTAAAGAAACATTACTTTTATTAAACAAGGTATTGTCATATTCTATTTTTATATTATCAATAAGAATAGTTTGTTTTTGTACTGTTATTTCGCCTGCATTGCTATATATTTTTCCTGTTAGTAGAGGTCTGTTTATAGGTCCATTTAATTCTAAATTTCCAAAAGCTTTAGTATCAATAGTAATATTTCCAACAATTAATTTAGTTTTTAAAGGATTTTTAGTTTTAAGTTTTAAATGTAATGTTGGAGAGAATAAAGAGATTTGACTTTTTTTTGCTTTTTTTGGCAAAAGCTCTTCATCGATATCTAGATTTTTTTTATTCCATTTTAATAACTTTTTGTAAAATGAACCCGAGGTAATTTCAAATATAGATTGCAATACATAAGAGCCTTTTTTTCCGGATAATTTAAAAGTTCCTGATCCTAGTGCATCTAAACCTGTTTTTGTTTGTAAAGGTAAATTAGTAAGTTTTCCATTAATATTAACAGGAAAAGAATTTTGAAAAAAAGCATAACCAGAAGCATTTAGTACTCCGTTATTTTTTAAATAGATAATAAAGGTATTTAATTTAGCATTAGAGTTATGGATACTGATATTTATTTTAGAATCTTTTATAGAGGAAAGTTTGTTATTTGTATTTTTAGTAGAAAATTTATGCAATTGTATTTTTCCATTAAATATGGGTTTTAAAAAATCACCAGAAATAGTAAAGTTGTTAAAAAGTAAATCACCCGACGCAATAATATCCTCTGGCAAAAAGTTATTAAGTATAGGCAATTTAACCTTTGAATTTACTAATATGTTTAATTTTTCTAAACTAGAAGCTTCTTTGCTTTGGATATTTAAGTATCCATACTTTCCTTTTAGCGCAAATTTTTTAATAAACAAAATATCATCTTTTAAAGTAAGAGAAATATTTTTTTTATTTTTAAAATGAAACTTACCCTGTGTAATGCTAATATTAGGGATATTTAAAAACCCGGAATAACGATCTTGTTTATTTTTAAAAAAGTTTAATTTAGCAGTAAGATTTGCTTTAATATTTTTTTTCGATCTAGAGTATAAAGAAATTAAAGAAGAGTAATCCCAATTAGTAACATTAATAGATAGCTTATCAAAATACCGTTTTTTTATGTCCCACTTAAAGACAGTAACAATAGCTTTATTAAAAAAATTAGCTAAGCCAGATAATTTATTATTACTATATTTAATAAATGAATTACTGTTTTTTTGCAAAACTTTATTTAAATAAGTTTTATAAAGATTTACTTTTATTTTTAAATTTGGGTTAAAAAAATCACCTTTAATTTTTGCATTAATATCCATTAAAGAAGTTAAAGAAAAAGAATTGTACGAGTAAATAAAATTTTCTAGTGCTAATTTTTTAGCATTTAAATTTAAGTTCACTCTAAAATTATTAAAAATATAACCATCTAGTAAAAGAGTTCTTTTTAAACTATTTAATTTTAAAAAGACAAAGTTATTTGTTATGTTTTTCTTTAAATTAATATTAACCCTTGGAAAGTATAGCTTTTTAATTAATAAGTTATCTACTTCTACTTGCGTATTAGAAGAAAGAGGCCGAAAATCTAAATCCCATAATGTTTTAGAAAGTATTTTTTTTATTGTTCCAGAAAAAAAATGTTTATTATTAATATTCAAAAAAGGTTTTATATTAGATAAATTAATATTTCTTCCTTGAATATCAGTAAACAAAGTATTTTTTTTAAATAAAAAATCTAAACTTCCTTTTATTTGCCCATTATTCTTTTTAACAAATAAATTTTTTATAAATAGTTGCTGATTAGTATAAATAGTATCAAAACTTATAGTCTTTACTGTTTTTTTACCTATAGAAAAATTACTAGATGTAAATTTATTGGTATTAACAGAATTTTTACTTTGAATTTTTACTAAACCATTTATTTGTGCATTTCCAGAAAGAGGCTTGCTAAAAAGTTTTAAAAAAGAAAGGTCTTTAGAAGCAAGTTGATAACTAATTTTAGAATCTGATGCATAATTTATAGTTCCATTAGCAGTAATTTTATTCTTATTAACATTGTTTGAAGTAAAAATAGAGCTATTAAAATTTACTGACTTTGTATTAATTTTTACTTTAGCTAATCCCTGTAAGGAAGGTACAGATACAATTTCTTTATTATTTTTTAAATAGACCTTTAAATTATCTATATAAGTTTTTGTTAGCGAACAATTTAAAAAGAAAGGATATAGCTGCCCATTACAGTTGGTTAAACTCTTTGCAAAAAGTTTAATATAATTATCCTTTAATAGATGATTTAGTCGAAATTTGCTAATATTAGCATCAAAAGATATTGGATAAGAACTTTTTTTAATATCTATAAAAAATGGATTGGTTTTAACAGTCCATACTGGCGATTGTAATTGAACTTGGTTAAAATGTAGTTGATTGTCTAATAAAAATCCATCCACATTTAAGTTACCGACTTTAAATTCGAGGCTTTTAAAATTTGTTAATTTAGAAGTAAAGGAAAATTTATTGTTTAATTTTTTATTCTTTATCAATAAAAATAAATCTCCAGTTAAATCTTTAATACTGTTTTTTACATCTTCTTTATTAATTAGTTCTGCAATATTTTTTATAGGGGTATTTAATTGAAGTTCTATGTGTTTTTCATCTATTTTTATTAAATTAGATAAATGCTTATAATTAAGTTTAGTCCATAATAAAAATTTTTTATTTTTAAATAAACTAGTTTTTATCTGCAATGCAAAAGTTTTCTTTTTTAAAAAACTATTTGAAAAACTAATAAACGAGGAAAAAAAATTTAATTTTAATCGATTTCTTGTAATATTAAAATTAATTATAGAGTTATTAATTTTTGCTATATATTTATTAGTTTTCTTGTTAATAAGTTCAATATTACCTTTTAAAATATTTAAATTACTAATAGGTAAGTTAAATAAACTTAATAAAGCACTACTCTTTTTTATTTTTTTAATATTTTTTTGAATTTTAATTAATAATTGCTGATAATTTTCATCTTTTCTACTAGTTGTTTTAATGGACTTTAGTGGGTCTTTAGTTTTTATTTTTGTGTATATAATTGGAGCTGTTATTTTAAATTTAATACTAAAAGAAAGAAGGTTTAGCCAGTCTAAATTTAAGTTTAAACTAGGAATGTTTGTTTTTTGTATAAATTTTGTAGTTATTTGTACATCTTTTAAACTTATTCCATCAACAGAGATATATATTTTTTTAAATTGAATTTTAGTATTAGGGTTATCATTTTGAAAAGTTTGAATTTGTTTATTTATATAAGCAGTAATATTACTTTCATAAGATTTTAATATAGTAATATATTTATTATTATAAGATAAAAAACCAAAAAATAATGTAAAAATTAATAAAATTAATATAGTAAGAGAATATTTTTTAAAGATAAAAGCTTTATTCATCGTTTTAGTTCTTTAAGGTAAAGTTCTTTTAATATAATTGCATTTCTATAATTATTTTTAACAAGAAGTATTTCATCTAATATTTCTATAGCTTTTTTAGTATTATCTAAACCCTTCCACGCTAAAGCTTTTAAATAATTATAATCCAAAAGGTATTTAGGGTTAGCTTTATGTAAATTACTATCTATTAAATCTAATGCCTTTAAAAAATTTTTTGACTGAATAAGGTTATGAGCTCTTAGCCAAATTACCCCTTCTGTTTGTTCAGAAATATCAGATAAAATACTTTCAGATAATTGATGCATTTGTAAATTTTGTGCTAATAAGGAAAGGTCATAAGATAATTGAGGATTTTTTTTAATTAAATTAACACTGGTTTGCATTAAATACTTTTTATAAAATGAAATTAAATGTAAATCATTACTTTCTTTTTCTTTACTTCTATTTTTATATTTTTGTACGGTTTTTGTTAAAATATTTTCTAAATTTTGTTGTTCAAACTCTTTTATTAGCACATTAACTTGAGTATCTTTTCCATCATTAAATTCTAAACTAAGTTCTTTTATGTTTTCTTCGTACACATCTTTTAAATTATTTAAACGAGCATAATTTATCTTTTCTATTAACTCTTCTTTAAAGTTTTTAAAGTCCATCTTTTTTTTATCTAAAGATTTATTAATTAAATCTTGTATTTTTTTCGAATTAATCTTTCTACTAAAAGTACTACAGTCACTTTTAGTAGAAAGAATACCTTGTACAATTAAGTCTTCTAAATCTTCATCTATATTGTTATCTAATAACCAAAGCAAGTGAGAAAAAGAAAAATTATCGTGTGATTTTAGTTTTCGTAATACCCAGCTATAAATACTTTTTCTTTGATTATTTGCTTGTAAAAAAAACACAATAGTTTGGCTATCTTTAAAACTAAAAGCTTCTGTTTTTAGTTTCTGAGAAAAAAAATCAACACAGTGATTAAGTGAATTTGTTTTAAGATAATTGTTAATTTCAGTTTCCACAGATTCCTTATTTACTGTGTTAGGATTTATTCATTTTTTTTAGTGCTAACCTTTTCGATATATTCTCTATTTTTTGTATTAATTTTTAATATATCTCCATTAGCAATGTGTAAAGGCACTTGAAGAGTTAAGTTAGTTTCTAGAGTTGCAGGTTTAGTTGCTCCAGAAACCGTATCTCCTTTTAATCCAGGCTCTGTGTAGGTTACTTTTAAATCTACTGAAGCGGGTAATTCTATATTAATAGCTTTGTTTTGAAAAAAACAAATATTTACAGGTAAGTTTTCCACTAAAAAATCTATATTTTCTGCAATTAATTTAGTATCGATAGAAATTTGTTCATAACTAGTTTGGTCCATAAAAACAAAAGAAGAAGCATCTTTATACAAGTAGGTTGTATCTGCATATTCTATGTCGGGAACAATATATTTTTCTCCAGACTTAATAGTGCGGTCTATGTTTTTTCCGGTAATTAAATTTTTTAATTTTGTTCTAGTAAATTGATTTCCTTTACCAGGTTTGTAATGCTCAAAGTCTAAGATAACATGAGGTTCATTATTAATTAAAAGTTTTAAGCCTTTTTTAAAATCACCGGTGGATACATTCATAAAGTGCTCTCTTGTTTGAATAAAATTTGTTGCAATTTAAAAATATTTTTTTTCTTTTGAATTTTATTTATATTACAATTTTTAATATTCTCTAATTGCCCTACAGCTGAAGAGATATAAATATTTGGAAGTGTAGTTTTTAATTCTTTTATTTTTTCTAATAACTCTGTTTTTTCAGGGTATAGATGTGCTAATTTTTTATAAGCCAGTAAAGACTGGTTATAATATTTTATTGTATGTAATAGTTTAGCCTCTTCTAAAGCAAAAAAATAATAATGGGACGGGTAATTAGTTTTATTTTTTTTTATTAAAGAAAATGCATCTTTGTAAAACCAATTTTTTATTAAAAGCTGAATAAACTGTAATTGAAAGTTTGGGTTATTTGGCTCTAGCTTTATTATGGCTTTGCTAGAAATTAAAGCTTGCGTAAAGTGAGATTGCTGAATTTGCGTATCTAAAACACCTTTCAAACGTTTTAAGTTTAAAGGCATTGTTGAAGGAGCTATGTTTTTTTTATTTTTTACAGTGAATTTTAAGAAATAAAAGACTTTCTTGCGAATTTTTTGAATTATGTCCATACTAAAAGAATGACATTGAAAACGGATAATCGCAAGGGTATTTCTCGCTTAATTTTAGGTTTAGATCCTGGAAGTTATCATACAGGATTTGCTGTAATTGAGGAAAAACACAATTTGTCTATTAATGTTCTTTCTTATGGAGTATGGAATTTTTCTAAAGTAAAAAAATTGCCTTTTCGCCTTGGAGATTTAGCTAAAGAGTTAGAAAAATTACTAGAAAAATACAGCATAGACACTTTGGTTTTAGAAAACATATTTTTAGACAAGAATGTAAAAACCAGTTTTGTTTTAGGGCAAGTTAGAGGGGTTTGTTTATCCTTATTAGCCAAAAGCAAAGCCAATGTAGAGTTTTTGGAACATTCACCCACTTATGTGAAAAAACACATTACAGGTAATGGGCACTGTTCTAAGGAAAAAGTACAAGAATTTTTATCTAAAATCCACGGCATAGACTTTAAAGATATGCTTTTAGATGCTAGTGACGCTGTGGCTGTTGCTTTATGCGGGGTAAACAGCAAGACTACAGAAGAGGCTTTAGAAAAACAGAACCTAAGACTTTAATAAATTTAGATAAACGTTTGAAAAGCATTACTATTTTTTAAGGGTATTTTTATGATTGGATTATTGACTGGAAAAATTGTTCATATATTTGAAGAGGCTTTAATTATTAATGTAAGAGAGGTAGGGTATCAAGTTACTGTAAGCAATACAGAGGACTACTCGGTAAATGATAGTTTGTCTTTTTGGATTTATACTCATGTTAGAGAAGATAATTTGCAGTTATTTGGTTTTTTAACTTTAAAAGATAAGGCCTTTTTTTTAGCCTTAATTAAAATTTCTGGCATCGGTCCTAAAATGGCAATGCAAATTTTATCAGGAACAAGCATTAATAAATTAATTATCTATATTGAAAGCGAAGATATTAAGTCTTTAACCAGCTTGCCTAAAATAGGTAAAAAGAAAGCAGAACAAATGATTTTATCTTTAAAAGGTAAATGGTCTGCTCCAAAAGCACAAAAAATAGACCAAAGTTTTGAACAATTGCGCAAAGAAGTGTTATCTGCCCTATTGAATCTAGGATTTAAAAAGCCATCTATCGAAAAAAGTTTTGAACAGTTAGAAGAGTGGACGGACTTTCAATCTGTTGTTAAGATTTGTTTAAATTATTTAACTAATGCTTAAAACATAGTTAGCAAACCGTTAATACGAGTAATACATGCAAAAAAAGACAGAAACTACAGAAACTACAGAAACGGTGACAGACGGATCATTACTTTTAAAAAAGTCTTTAGATAAATCGCTTAGGCCCTTATCTTTTCAAGAATTTCCAGGACAAAAAGCGGTTAAAAAAAAATTAGAAGTTTTTGTTCAAGCGGCAAAAAGCAGAAAACAAACATTGGATCATGTTTTACTATCTGGCCCTCCTGGCTTAGGTAAAACCACTTTAGCACATATTATTGCTAATGCTTTAGGCTCTAGATTAGTGAGCACCTCAGGTCCAGCTTTAAGTAAAAAAGGGGATTTAGCAGGAATATTAACTAATTTAAAAAAAGGCGACACCTTATTTATTGATGAAGTTCATCGATTAAGTAAGGATGTAGAAGAGTATCTGTATAGCGCTATGGAAGATTTTTTTATAGAAATTTTTACAGGAGAGGGATTAAGCACAAAAAGTGTTCAATTTCCCTTAGCTCCATTTACTTTAATTGTTGCCACTACTCGAGTGGGTTTATTAAAAGCTCCTTTTCGTAATCGTTTTGGGATTATTGAAAGATTAGTTTTTTATGAAAAAGAGGAGTTAATGCAAATTTTAGAAAGGTCAGCGCAATTATTAAATATTTATTTAAATAAAGAAGGCGCTTTAGAAATTGCTAGTCGTAGTCGAGGTACTCCTCGTATTGCTAATCGTTTATTAAGAAGAGTTTGTGATTATGCAGAGGTAAAGCAAATAAAGCAGATAGATAAAAAATTAGCTAATTTTGCTTTAAATGAATTAGGTATAGACACTTTAGGTTTAGACTTTATGGATCGAAAAATTTTACTTTGGATTCGTGATAAATTTAAAGGTGGGCCTGTGGGAATAGAAAGCTTAGCCGCTGTATTAAACGAAGAGGTAGACACTTTAGAAGAGGTTTATGAACCTTTTTTAATTCAAGAAGGATTTTTGCAAAAAACGGCTCGAGGTAGAGTGTTAACCGAAAAGGCTGCACTACACTTAAAGTAACAATTACATATAAGCCGATAGTGTTTTTCTTTTAGGAAGAGGTGACGGGCCGTATTGATTATTTTCAGGATCACTATTTTCAAAACCCAAAACAATGAAAACCCATATGTTGAGTAAAGGAATTAAACTTAGTAATATAAAGTAACCACTTTTATTAATATCATGAGCGCGTTTTATATTAATTACTACCATAGAGTATAATGAGAGTATAAAAAAAATCATAGATAAGCTATAAAGAGAGGAAACTTGTAAGAGAAAGCTAACGATAAAAAAGAACAATTGGCCTTTTAACCAATAATCTCGCCTTGTAATTCTTCCTTCGTAGGATAATAAAAAATTCCAATCAGGTAATAAAGATAGAGTTTTTTCCATAACTATGCCAATACTATTAAAATTATGAAACAGGCGCAAGATTTATCTTCTATAAAAGAACAAATAAAACTTTTCCCCTCAGAACCAGGGGTTTATATAATGAAGAATCTTCAAGATAAGATTCTTTACATTGGTAAAGCAAAAAATTTAAAATCGCGAGTAAAATCGTATTTTAATAAAACAGTTACCATTAAAACACAATATTTATTAAAACACTTATATCAGGTTCATTATATTTTAACACAAAATGAAGTAGAGGCTTTTTTATTAGAGGCCTCGTTAATTAAAAAACATAAACCACGATATAATATTCGTTTAAAAGATGATAAAAGTTACCCTTATATTTGTTGTAATTTAGAACATAAATTTCCAAGATTTTATTTAACTAGAAAAATTAAAGAGCAAAAAAGTCAATACTTTGGCCCTTACACTAACGCTATTATGGCTAAAAAAATGATAGCTTTTTTAAGCCATAGCTTTGGATTGCGAGATTGTGAAGATCGAGCAATGAACAATAGGCAAAGAGCTTGTTTGTCTTATCAAATGCAAAAATGCACAGCTCCTTGTGTTAATAAAATTTCTACTACAGATTATCAAGTGCATTTAAACAAAGCTTTAGATATTTTAAATCATAAAAACAGCAAAGTGATTAAAATTTTAGAAAAAGAAATGGATCGATATTCTAAAGCAGAAAACTTTGAACAAGCAGCAAAAAAACGCGATCAAATTTCAATAATTAAAGATTTTTGGGGAAAACAAAGTTTACATGCAGTAAACAAAAAGAAAAACCAAGATTTTATTAATTGTTTTGCAGACCACAGAGGTACATCTATAGTTGTTTTACATTTTAGAAAATCTTATCTCATTGGAAGTCAGTCTCATTTTATACCAAAATTTAATTTTTTAAACAAAAATGAAGAAGAAAAAGAATGGTTAAGTTCTTTTTTAAATCAATTTTATAGTGAACATATTATCCCTGACGAAATTTTTGTTCCTTTTGAAATGGGTTATAAGATTGTTAGTTTATTGCAAAAAGTTTTTTTAACAAGGCAAAAAAATAAAATAAAAATAAAACATATTTTTCAAAAAGAAGAAAAAAATATAATGGATTTAGCATTAAAAAATGCAGAAGAATATTTTAAAACCTCTATACATAAACAAGAAGATTCTGTAAAAGCCTTAAAAGTTATTCAAAAAAAATTACAGTTAAAAAATATTCCCTCTAAAATGGAATGCTTTGATATTTCTCACTTGCAGGGAAGTCATACAGTAGGGTCTCAAGTAGTATTTCAAGATGGAGAGCCTTTAAAGGCGCAATACCGTAGGTATAAAATTAAAGCCAAGGCAAACTCTGATGATTATCTTTCTATGAAAGAATTATTAACTCGTAGATTAAAGCATTCGCCTTTTTCTGAAGACACTTTATTAGTTATAGATGGAGGAAAAGGACAATTACAAGTGGCTGTAGAAGTTTTAAAAGAATTAAAAGCTAAAATTAGTGTGGTATCTATTGCAAAGGCAAGAACCTTAAAAGATTTTCAATCTAAAAAAATTAGTGAAACTAAAGAAAGGTTTTTCATTCCAGGGCGAAAAAACCCTATTACCTTTGATAAAAAATCAGAGTCTTTGCGTATTTTAACTTATTTACGAGACGAAGCGCATCGTTTTGCTATTAGCTACCATAGATTTTTAAGAGAAAAACCCAAAGAGACTAAGAAAAGCAAAAAATAACTAAAAGCGTCATTTTTGTGTTTTTTTATAGAGTTTATTCTAAAAAAGCTTATATTAAGCTCGAAATTGTATTGTCTTTAAAAAATTATAAAAACTACTAAAATAGCATAAAAAGGAAATGTAAAATGTCTTTTGAACTTATTCAAAAACACGGTGATCATGAAGAAGTGATTTTTGTGAATAATAAAAAATCGGGATTACGAGCTATTATTGCTATCCACAACACAGCACTAGGTCCAGCTCTTGGTGGATTGCGTATGTGGGATTATAAAACCGAAGAAGAGGCCTTGGTAGATGTATTGCGACTGTCTAAAGGCATGACTTATAAAGCCGCAGCTTCTGGATTAAATCTGGGAGGGGGAAAGGCTGTAATTATTGGAAATCCAAAAAAACAAAAAACCGAAGCCTTATTTCGTTCTTTAGGGGCTTTTATTAACTCTTTACAAGGTCGCTATATTACGGCCGAAGATATAGGAACCACGGTTAAAGACATGGAGTACATTTTTATGGAAACTCCCTATGTAACCGGTATTTCTAAAGCATTGGGAGGCTCTGGTAACCCAAGTCCTCATACTGCCCTTGGGGTGTTTATGGGAATGCAGGCGGCCATTGAAACAAAATTAAAATCCAAATCTTTTAAAGACATGAGAGTGGCCATTCAGGGTGCTGGTAATGTTGGTAGTCATTTATTAGATCTTCTTTATAAAGAAGGGGCAAAGGTCTTTGTTTCTGATATTGATACCGATAAGCTAAACTTTTTACAAGACAAATACCCAGATCTTGTTGTTGTAGAACCTGATAAAATTTTAAGCACTCCTTGTGAAGTTTTAGCTCCCTGTGCTTTAGGGGCAGTAATCAATGACGAAAGCATTCCTAATTTACAGTGCGAAGTTATTGCTGGGGCTGCTAATAATCAATTAAAAACTTTTGAACATGGGGTGCAGTTATATGATAAAGGCATTTTGTATGCTCCCGATTATGTTATTAACTCTGGAGGCTTAATTAATGTCTTTGTGGAGTTAGAGGGTTACTCTTACAAAAGAGCAGAAGAAAAAACGGCTAAGATTTATGACAATACAAAAGCCATTTTCGATTTAGCTAAAAAGCGAAGCATACCTAGTCATCAAGCGGCTTTAGAATTTGCAGAAAATAGAATTAAGTCGGTATCAGCAATTAGAGAAACTTATCATGGTCGATTATTAAGACCATTTTCTCATTTAGAGGGCATGAAAAATAGACAAAAATAAAGAAATTTGTTTTTATATTACAAGCAATCCATTTAATTAAAAAAGAGAATTTTATGAGCACTACTAACAAACCCGCATTTTATTTTTCTAGAAATCTTTTATCTTTTTTCGAATTACATTTTAAAAAAATTATTTTAGTAATAGTATTACTAACTAGTGTATTTTTAATTCAAGAGTGGAGAGATAATAATACTAAAAAAGAAGCTAAAAAAGTTTCTCAAATTTTTTATGTAATACAAAAAAAAATAAAAAATAAAGAAAATCAATTAATAGAAAAAAACACTGTAAAAAATGCAAAGTTTAAAAAAACAAAAAAGAAATATGTTTTTAAAAAAACAAAAAAAATATTAAAAAACAATTTTTCTTCTTTAGTTACAGAATATAAAAGTCTTTTACAGCAGAATCATAAAACTACTATATTTTTTGGATCTAGCTTAAATTTAGCAAAATTTTTAAGTGATTATAAGGATTTTGCTTCTAGTGCAGAAGTGCTTTTGCAGGCCTCGAAAAAGGTAAAAGAGAACTCTTTATTTTATCCTTTAATTTTTCAAGCTTTAGGTTTGAGTTACTTAAAATTGGGCCAATATAGTAAAGCCGCAAAGGCTTTTGTTACTATTACTAGCAAAAAAAAGGCTTTTTTGTTTATTCAGCCTAGTAGTTTGTTAAATTTATCTTTATCGTATTTTCAATTAAAAAAGTGGAAGTTATTAAAAGAAAGCATTTCTACGCTAGAAGCTAATTATCCACAAAGCAGTGAAGCTTCTACAGCTCAAGCAATAAAAAGGTATTTAATTTTAAAAAATAAGTAAACAATGTTTAAATATTTATTTTATTTTTATTTAGTATTATTTTTTTCTAAAGCCTCTTTGGCTATGGAGCAAAAAATAGTTTGGGCTAAAACTATTGCTAATAAAACAAACACAAAATTTCATTTAAATTATTACTCCGATCTAACGCCCTTTTATTATAATAAATCTATTATTATAGCCAGTTCTTCGGGGCATATTAGTTCGTTTAATCCATCTACAGGCTGGAGAAATTGGACCAAATTTATAAAGAAAGAAAGATTTTATTTTGCTAAAAAAAAGAAAAATGTTTTGTACCTAGGCTCTTTAACAGGAATGGTTTTTGCTTTTAATTTAAAAACAAAAACTATTCTTTGGAAGAAGTTATTGCCAGAGCAATTTTTATATAAAGCAGCTATTTATAAAAATCAATTATTGCTTTTGTCACCACAAGGTCAGTTATTGTCTATTAACAAAAATACTTCACAAATTTTATGGTCAAAAAAAATATTTACTGCAAATAAACAGGCCGATTTAATAGACATTAGAAAAAACAGTAAAAATGCTTTATTTGTATATAAACGCACACTGTATATTAAATACTCTTTAAAGTTATTGGCTTTTAATTTACGATCAAAAAAAGTGCAGTGGAAAAAAAGATACCGTTACAATTTAAAACAAGCAAAGTATTTTTCTAAGCCTTTAACAGTATGGATAAATCATAATAAAAAACGCTATTTGGCGGGTAATGTATTAAAAGAAAAAAAATATATTTATCTATACACGCAAGCCAATAGTTTGATTAAAGTTTTAGTTAAAAAATAAATGATTGCTCTTTCTAGAAAAATTTTTTTTTGTTGTAGTTTATGTAATAATAAAAAATACACAGGCTTGAACCTAGTTTTAGAGGTTTTTTTTCAAGGAAATGTAGATAAAACTTCTAATTTAGTTATTAATTTTTTTAATGTAGATACTTTTTTAAAAGATAGTGTTACTAACTGGGATCATAAAGAGTTTGTAGATATTAGTTTTTCTGATTTAGCTAATGTGGTGGCTGTAAATATTAAAGAAAATTGGCCTTTTTCTAAGGCAAAATTAACTAAAGTTAGCCTTTGTGTAAAAGAGCCTTTTCAAGAAGCCGTTAATTTTTTTTAGTATCTGGAAAAATAAGATGAATGTAATCGATTAACTTAGAAAGGTTTAAAACATTTCCGTCTTTCCAATAGCTAATCATGTCATTTCTTTTTGTAGCTGAATCTAAAATTATTTTTTTTATTACTTCTGGTCTATTTTTTTCATTAATCTTGCATTTATCAAAAACAGTTTGAGTTTGATCGTTTATTGTAGTTCTAGGTTGATTTAATATAGCGTAAGTTAAAGCTACAGCAGAAGTTACAAGAGGAGTGGCTTGCGAGGTTCCAGCTTTCCAACCATATTTATTACTACTAATAGTAGAATAAAGCCCTCCTAAAGGACTATTACCAGGAGCCGCTATATGAACATATTCAGGAGAGTAATTACTAAATTTACTTTTTCCCTCAATATTGTTTTTGTTATCTATATCCACCGAACCCACTACAATTAATTTTTTAAAGCGAGGGTCGTGACTTAAGCAAGCAGGGTAGTATTTTGCTTCTGACTTTGACAGAGTTTCTTCTT